>NZ_CP021915.1 GCF_002814095.1 Sagittula sp. P11 | reverse complement strand
ATCGTTCTGTGCGTAGAAATCTTCTCTGCGAGTAATGGTCGGGAGTTGAGTGGTGGACAGCTGAATTTCGAACGCCACCGGTCCGCCATAGCAATTGGACGCATAGACGTCCGGGAATGCGTACTGCCCCTCGTGACCCTTTGTATAGCGCTCAGGAGCGATGCCAGCCGCTGCTACATAAGGGTCCAATTCCAGTATCTCGCAGATCATGGCCTTTAGCTGCTTGTGACGCGCACCTTCCTGCTGTCCTTGAAACTTGTTCGCATCTATGGAGCGAAAGCTGGATGCATTGGCCGAGGCCCACCGGCAGTCCTTTGTCTCGGTTCCAAAGTGAAAGCAGTGCCGGCGCCCGTTGCTCGACTCTCGTCCGTAGACTGAATGACCGCAATCGCCACAAAGAAGGGCAGGCTGTCCTGTTCGACGGGAGCGCGTCGCTTTTGCACGTAGCTCGGACCATTCTGTGTCAGAGAGAGCATTCAGGTAAGTCTCTGTGTGAACCGGATGCGTTGATGGCGGAACAATGATTGCTTCGATCGTGAGTGCGCTCGCCTTCACTTTGGGCCACCCAGTTCTAACTCTGGCAAGTCCCGCAGGCTCTGCAGATCGAACGTCACCAGAAACGTCTCCGTCGTCACGAACGTATGCGGTGCGCCCGGCCGCGGCGACCGCGGCCCGCTGGCGATCAGGTCATTGTAGCGCAGCCGGGCCAGAAGATCGCGGCTGACCTCCTTGCCGAAGATGTCCGCCAGACCGGCCCGGTCGATCGGCTGGTGATAGGCGATTGCACAAAGCACCCCCATCTCCATCTCGGTGAAGGCCAAGGTCTGCTCGCCATGATCGGCGGCGGCCTTGATCGCGTCCGCGAACTGCGTCTTGGTCCGGAACATCCATCCACCCGCTACCTGGGCCAGCTCATACGGGCGGCCGGTCAGTTCGGCTTGGATGTCCTCGATCAGCATCTCGACCGACGCCCCCTGCCCCACCACGCGGGCCAGGTCGTCGCGACCGACCGGCGAGGCACTGGCGAACAATACCGCCTCGATCCGCCCCATCCATTCGCGCCAGCGCAGCTCCTGCGGAAGTTCTTCAAGTTCCCGGTCGAACCCGGCGCTGCCCTCCCCTTGCGCCTTGCGGTTCCGTGTCGCGACCGTCATGGCGCGATCCCATACAGCCGGAACGTCGACCGCCCGGTCAGCTCGCGCGCGACTCCCAACTCGACCAGCCGGTCGCAGAACCGCCGGGCAGCGCGGTCCGTCATCGGGATCGAGGTACCGCGAATCCGCGGTGACAACATCGACGACGGCGCCACGGAGTCCTCGGTCAGGAACAGCTCGACCGCTGCCTCCGATCCTTTCGCCCGCAGCTTCGGCGCCACGGCGCCAAGCGCGCCTGCTCGACGAGTAAGCTCTCGCGCCATTCGGACGATCTCTTCGATGCTCTCCAGAATCCGGACCTGCACTGCCAGCTCGGCCCCCTGCCCGTCTGCGGCCAGATCGCGCAGAACCGCCTTTGTCAAACGCTGCGCAGTCACGGGCAGCACGGTCTTCCAGTTCAGAGCCCGTGCCAGGACGGCATCAGAAAGCAGGCAGGCGACCCGCTCCGCTCGGTCGTCGGCGTCGAGCACGTCGCGTAGGACCGCCACGCCGCCATCCAACGGCCCATGCATCCGGGCGCGCTCCAATCCCCCATCAAGCCGGACGCCCGCGTACTCCGCGCCAGCCAGATCAGCGATCTTGCCAGTTTCGTCCGCCCGCAGGCGCACGGCATCTCTCCAAAACGCCAGCAGATCACCATCTGGCCCCCGCGCTTCGCCTGGCGGCGTCAGATGATAGGCGTCGCGGATATCCGCCTCCCGCGCGAGGCGGCCTTCCAGTTTCGAGGTCGCTGTCGCCGCGCTCAGCGCCAGCCGGTTGGCGAACAGTTTCACGGGCACGCCATGCCTGGGATCGTTGATCAGCTGGTCGAGCACCATCAGCGCCGCGCCCGACCGAAAGGCCACAGTTTCAAGGGTTTCCACACGCCCGGAGGTGACCCAGCCCGGCAGCTGCGGTAGTGTACTCAGGTCGTCCGATATGGCTGTCGGCTGGTATGTCATACCACAAGACTATCCCATGGCGGCGCTTTTGTCCACAATGTGATGTGAAAACCGCCCCACATTGCCGTTCGGCTTTATGTCCAATAAGTTTGCATTATCGGATGTGAAAAGATATGCTGGGAAGCAGTTCAATTTCATTGCCGGATTCAGTGAAAATATGCCCTCAGAGACCGAGAAATCGACGCCAACGCCCTCTGGTGAGCCTGATGACGATCGCGTCGACGCTAGCGATCAAGAGGAAAACGATGACATCGCCCTGCCCTCCCATGTCGCGGGTTCCGGCACGCTCGATCGACTGGTGGACACCGCCCGAGATTACGCCCGCGCCGCGGCTTCAGAGAACACGCTGAGGGCCTATGCGAAAGACTGGGCGCATTTCGCGCGATGGTGCCGAATGAAGGGCGCGGAGCCATTGCCCCCCTCTCCTGAGATGATCGGGCTTTACCTCGCCGATCTGGCCTCCGGGTCAGGCTCCTCCCCTTCGCAGTCGGCGTCCCGACCCCTGTCGGTCAGCACGATCGACCGCCGCCTGTCCGGTCTCACCTGGAACTACGCGCAGCGCGGGTTCATTCTCGATCGCAGGAACCGGCACATCGCGACAGTTCTGGCGGGCATCAAGCGCAAGCACGCGCGGCCGCCAGTCCAGAAGGAAGCGATCCTGGCCGAGGACATCCTCGCGATGGTGGCCACCCTGCCCTATGACCTGCGCGGGCTACGCGATCGGGCAATCCTTCTGCTTGGATACGCCGGAGGCCTCCGCCGATCCGAAATTGTCAGCCTGGACGTGCACAAAGACGATACACCGGATTCCGGCGGCTGGATCGAAATCCTGGAGAAAGGCGCCCTCCTGACCCTCAACGCCAAAACCGGTTGGCGCGAAGTCGAGATCGGCCGCGGCTCCAAGGATCAGACCTGCCCTGTTCGTGCCCTTGAGCAATGGCTGCACTTCGCGAAGATCGACTTCGGCCCGGTCTTCGTCGGAACCTCGCGTGATGGCACACGGGCATCCGAAACGCGGCTCAACAACAAACATGTGGCTCGACTGATCAAGCGCACGGTCCTCGACGCCGGCATCCGATCAGAGCTGCCCGAAAAGGATCGCCTCGCCCTCTTCTCTGGCCACTCTCTGCGCGCCGGTCTCGCCAGTTCGGCCGAGGTCGACGAGCGCTATGTCCAGAAGCAGCTCGGACACGCCTCGGCCGAGATGACCCGCCGCTATCAGCGCCGCCGCGACCGGTTCCGGGTGAACCTGACCAAGGCAGCCGGTCTCTGATCGCGCGGTCATTCGGTCGTTTATTAGTGTTATCTAAAATTGCAAATGGCCCGTTTTCATGCCCCTGATAGGCTATGCGCGCGTATCCACAGAGGATCAGACCCCCCTGCCCCAGTCCGAGGCGCTGCAATCGGCGGGATGCGCCGAGATCTTTGAAGAGCACGCCTCAGGCGGCAATCGTGCGCGTCCGGTGCTTGCACGTGTGCTGGAGCGGATCGGCAAGGGCGACACGCTGGTCGTCGTCCGGATCGACCGCCTCGCGCGGTCTTTGTCGCACCTGCTGGAGGTGATCGAGCGGCTGGAGGCCAAAGGTGCCTACTTCCGGTCCCTGCAGGACCCGATCGACACTGCATCGCCGCAAGGCAAGTTCACACTACAGGTCCTCGGTGCCGCGGCCGAGTTCGAACGCGCGCTAATCCGCGAGCGTACCAAGGCGGGTCTTGCCTCTGCGCGCGCCAAAGGGCGCGTTGGTGGCAAGCCGACATCGATCTGCATGGAGATGTAGGGGTTACCGATCGGGCGCCGCTTCAAGAGACGTCTCGAACCGCTTGTCCGCCGTCGCCGCTTCTTTCAAGAGCGCGTCGAAATCGTCAGGTGGATTTCCATCTTCCAGCATCCCTTTGAACGTCGCATAGGCATCCGTCTTGCTGCCGTAGGCGCGCAGGGTCTTATCGTCGTTCACCCAGGCCACCACGATGACCTTCGCATCGCTGTTGAACCGGTAGAACAACCGATACTGCTGGAAGAATTTCGCCCGGAACCAGTGCTTGCGGTGATCCCCGAGCGTGCTGCCTTGCCGGTAGGCTGCGGCACTCGGATCTGCCGGTATGGCCTCGGTGACCAGCTTGAAGATGGCGGCCAGCCGTTTCGTCGGGTTTTTCTTGCGCCAGGTCTTTGGATCGCGTGCCTTACGCGCCTCGACTTCCTCGATCAGCCCTTCGAGCTGGTCCAGAAAGAGCGGATGCGCATAAATCGACCATCCGTTTACGACAAGGGGCGCTTGGGCGGGCACGCTATCGCCGCTTATTCATCCTCGAGCGATAGGGGCGCATCGAGATCGACGTCAACGTCTCCGACCAGTGCTGCAAGACGATCATGCAAAGCCCCATCGAACGCCCGAATGCGGTCCGGATGCGCCTTGATATCGGCCTCGACAAAATCGAGAAACGCGCCGAGCGCGGGATCATCCTCTTCGGCGCGCACGGGCTCGATATAGACCCTGCCACTCGGCTCGGTGCAGTAGCGAATCTGGTCGCCCTTGCCCAGCTTGAGCTGCTTGCGCACACCCGCCGGCACGGTCGTCTGATACCGGTCCGTGAGTTTCGAGACGTCTTGTGCGAGCGCTGTCATGGCAGTCTCCTGAAAGAAAAGGGGCTTTGCTGACCGCAATAGGTAATGCACTTGCATTGTCTTGTCAAGACAAGCCGCAGGATCTGCTGTCGCCCGCAGGTCGATGAACCGTCCGGCGCAGCACCTATTCTCGCCCCGCGAGATACTCCGCCAGCACCGGGCTGGCAGCACCTTTCGCGGAGCTGAGCAGCTCCGAACCCGCAAGCGTGGCCTTCGAGAGGCGTACGAGCCCACCGGTTTCCTCGATCCGGTAGCAGCGGCGTTTTTGCCGCCCCCGCTTGTAGTGGGTCGCGGTGACGATCTGGCAGGTGCTGCCGTCGGTGAGCGTCACCGGTTTTGCGAGCTTGATCTTGTCGCCTTCGGCGTAGTCAGGGATCGCGGCCCAATCCCGGCAGCGCTGGCGCCAGTCCCGGGCGTAGCTGTCCGGGTCTTTCAGATCGGAGAGAAGTTCGATCAGCGCAAGGGGCGCGCGCGACGCGTTCGGGCCCGCGCTTTCCTCCATATCCTTGTAGCCCCAGCAGCCGTCATCGTATCGGGTGAGGAAGACAGCCCCGAAAGTGATCGAGCCATTCGCATCGGTCACATAGGTCGCATCCTCGACAGGGGTGCCGTCAAGACTTGTGACCTTTGCCGCCGCATACCAGGTGGAGCCAACCTTGCAAGCCTTGACCAGTTCGGTTCTGCGCCTGTCGCTCTCGAAGTTGCAGAGCCGGGTGGTCGTGCCATCAATGCCGTTCGAGCGCAGATGCACGCCATTGCCGACGATGAGGATCAGGGCGGGCCGGTCAACGGGTCCGTTCCAGTTGGGCAGGAAGGTCTTGCAGGCACGCGCGTGGGCGATCTGCGCCGCGACAGCGGAGGTGGAGAACTTGAGAATAGCCATGGGGATGTCTTTCGGTTGAGTGTGGGAAGGTCCAACCGAGTTGAAGGAACGTTCCGCCTTCTCCGAAGATGACATGGGCATTCGGCAGCGTCGCCGCCTGCCTGAGATAGGCGAGATCGCGGAGAACGGCCTTCCGCTCGAGCTGCCGTGCCAGCCCTGTCTGACCGGCTCGGCGCAGCTCTATATGCCGCCACCAAGAGGCAGCGGTCGCGCGTAACACGCGCAAGACACCTGATTGCATGGGAATGCCCTTCATCCGTAACGGCAGACCGGAACCCGGCCCGAACTCGTCAGAGGCACCCCAAAGGCCCTCATCCGTCGGTCACAAAAACCCGAAGTCCACTTTCCCTTTTCACTAGCCAACTGGTCCGGGGTAACTGCCGAGGGTCCGACACCACCGCGGACCCCCGTGACTGGATGCAGTAAGTGGCGGTTCCGATCCAAGATCGGCAACTCCGGTCCGACTGCTGCAGCCTTTCTCATATTATCAATAACTTATCTGACGTTCTCGATCGGCAAAAGCGCTCTAACGGCGACTTCTCAAGCCCAAAAATCAGGATTTGCTTCGTTCAGAGCAATGCAGCGTTACGGATTAGCACGGGAAACGAAGGCGCAGTATCTCCTATCAACTTGAAATTCAGCAATATTGTCGCTATATACCGTCAGTATCACTGTAGGAGCATAGATCATGCATATCACGAACTTTGCTGAAGCTGGGCAATTCGAACCGCGCAAGATCGCCGCTGTGCTACGCACATCAGCAGAAGAGATCGCATTGACCGTCGGCTTGGGCAAAGACGCGTTGCAGAGGCGAGCCCGCATTGGTTCGGACAAGACGCAGCGCCGCCTGCGCGAATTGGTAGAGGTGCTGAACAAAGTCGAACCCCGCTTCGGCTCGGAACTGATGGCCTATGCATGGTACCGGTCAGAGCCCCTGCCCGGCTTTGATGGCCGGACAGCCATGCAGCTGGTGCAGGAAGGCAAAGCTCAGCAAGTTCTGGAATACATCGATGCGGTCGATGCGGGCGTCTTTGCCTGATGCCGCTGAAAGATGGACGCTACTCAGGGCCGCTCTACCGCGCCCTGAACGCCGTCTATGCGCGTGAACCTTTGTCCGGACGGGGCGCCGAACTCTATGGAGGGCGCTTTAATGCCAAGGGCACCCCTGCCCTCTACACCTCGCTGGATCCCGCGACCGCTCTTAGAGAAGCCAACCAGGTAGGCAGCCTGCAACCCACGATCCTGGTGTCGTACAATGCCGACCTGGGGCCAATTTTCGATACCCGCGATCAGGACAGGCTCGAACGGTATGGTGTGACAGCGTCAATACTTGCTGACCCTGCATGGCGCATGAAGATGCTCGACGGTCAACCTGTGCCGACACAGGATTTAGCAAGCGCCCTTATAGCGGATGGGTTTGCGGGGTTCCTGATCAAGAGTTTTGCGAAGGGTGCGTCGTCATCGGACTTCGACATCGTCCTGTGGGCTTGGGATGGCAAGGGCGGTTCACTTGACGTCGTGGATGACGAAGAACGGCTGTCACGAATGTGAGGTGTGAGACTTGGTGCCGGATCTGTCCACCGCGGTGGACATCGACCGGACGGAGGAACATGGAATGACCGCGCAGTATCGCCCTATTGGAATTTGGCTCGGTGGCTTTGATGCATGTGGAGAGACCACGCGTAATTGGACTAGTTGCCAGTCAGACGTCCACCGCGGTGGACACTAGGCGGGTTGCATAGCAGTTTTGGATAGACGATTGATCAAAGCCACTGGATCAAACTGGTCTTGACGTTGGCCCAAGGTAATACTGTGAAAATACGCTCCAAAGTCCCTGATGCGTCTTCCAAGTTGTAGCATGATGAAGATGGCGCATGACGCTTTCTGAGCTCCTACTGCATTCTTGGCTTTTTCGAATGTATCTGGGTGAACCCCCATCATGGGTGCAAGTGTTCGAGCATGGTTTTCAATGTCCAACCAGTTTCTAAGTCTCTCTGTGGAGAACGACGTCGCTTGATCGCAAACTGAGGTTAGCAAGTCTGGTTTCAGAGCTTCATTGCCTATGTTGCTATCTAAATCTTTTTTTTCTTCTTCAGACTTAGATTGGTGCCGGACAGTTTGTCCGTCATTGGCGGGCAATTCCACAGTTTCTGGTGGGTCATCTGGTGTACTCAAATTCCGGCATTCTTTGTCCGTGTCAGCGAGCAGCGCGTGGTATTCGGGCAGGCTCAGCTTCCTGCGTAGAGCTCTCCGTGCGTGGGTGATGAATGTGTTGCAGGGATCATGCTTTTCCAAATTGGCGAGCTTTGTAAGGATCTGTTTGCGGATAAATATCCGATCCCGCCGGTTATTTTCCATCTCATGTGCGATGGCGATAAGCTCGCTTGCACGTTGGATGAGGGGGGTTAGAGACAGTCCATAGCTGATGCATTCCCCGCTGGACGAGCGAACGCGGTATCGCTTCCGGTTCGAGCTATCATTGCGTTTGATGAAACCGAGTTCGACGAAGCGGTTGATGTGTCTGCGGAGTGTCCGTTCGTCGATACCGCCGACGCGCTGGCAAATCGAGTCGTTGGACGCGAAAACCGTTTCGCCGTGGCCGGGCTTCAAGAAACTGAGCATGGCTTGAAGTGTTTGGATATGGCCAGGACGCAGACCGAATACGCTCCGTGCATCTCTCAGTGCCCTGAAGATGGTCCAAATGTCGGTTTCAGCCGCAGAAATTGAGCCGCTTGATGCAACAGCACCAGCGGTTTTGATCGATAGTTTTGTAAATGCCATGGTTTGTTCACGACGACCGTTCGGCCCACAGCTTCCCAGTCTTTTCCCGAGATTTTGCTCAGGAAAAGGCAAAAAAAACCGTCCACCGAATCGGTGACTCTTGACCGGTTTGTTGGAGGTTGCTACATCATGAGTGCTAATCGAATGATGAGGGCTCTCCAGGGGAAACTTTGGGGGGCTCTTTTCTTCTGGTCTTCGCTTTTCTCCTCTGCTCGCGTTACTCTGTGTGGCTTGGGTTAGGACCCAGAGCCGCTCTCATTCCGCCACTGTTCGAAGATCTGCAAAAGCGCTGCCTCTGCGCGCTCTTCGAGCCATTGGCCGAATTCTGGGTTGTCCTTCTTGGCGATCTTGATGGCGATCGTTTTCTGATCGACCGTCAGCGTTCCCACAGAGCTACCGTCCGCATCTTTGACGACGGACTTTAGGCTGCCGTTGGCTTGCTTCTTGTCGCTACGTGCCTTGTTCGAGCAAGCCGAGTAGACTGCCTGAAACTTTTCCGCGCTTGGAGTGTCGTCGGGCAGGGCGGCAATCACTTTTTTGGCCGTGTTCACCAGATCTATCTTTTTCGAGAAAGCAGCCAGATCACCCCATTGCCGTCGTCCGATGCCATGTGCCGGCCCTATCAACTGTACAAGCCCTTCTGGCAGTTGCTCTATGACGACGCGATGGTTGGACACGCCCTGCCGTGTCAAACCGAGAGCATCCTGGATGACGTTTGGCTTGTAGCCTGATTCCTGCATCTCTTTGATAAAAAGAGATTTCTCAATGAAAGACGGGTCTAGTCGGAGATTGTTCTCTTGGCCCTGTGCGATCAGAGATGCGTCGTCATCCAAAGTTCGGACGATCGCCTTGACCGTTCCACCGATCATGCGGATCGCTGCAAGCCTGCGTCGGCCGTAGATGATACGGTATCTGTCCGGTTGGGCCGATGGACGGACCATAATTGGCACTTGTTGCCCATGCTTGCGAATGCTTTCGGCCAACTCATCAATACTGGAATCCTCCAGCACTAACCGATCGCGCAGACCATCCATCTCAATCTGATCGGGCTCGATGTCCCGAATGGAATTCGCGGTGATCTCGCGCAAAGAGTCGCGCAATCCGCCAACAGATCCTGGCAATTTTGCCGCTTTTGGCGCGGTAGGGGAGGGGGCCGCGCTCTCCTTCTCGTCCTTTGGTGGCTGATTGAAGATGTTTCGGGCCATCAGCGGCGCCCCCATGCCATTTGGATTGTCTGTTCCAACTCATCTCCAACGCCGTTCACGCTGGTCAGAGCGCGATCAATCGTTTTTCTGATGAATTGGCTCGGATCAACTTCGTAGACGGTTTGCTGGGTCATACCAGCGTCTGAGATCGCCGTAGATTTCAGCATTGGTTCAGTCATGACCTGTCCGGCCAAGATCGATCTTAGGTAGCCCGCCATCTGCGTCTGAGGCCCGTCCGACGGTTCGTATCTCGTGATCAAGAACTTTACGAAGTCCCAGGTCACGCGCCGGCCAATGGCTTCTTCCACGGCCTTGACCGTTTCCGAAGCAAGTTTCAGAAACTGGCTCATGGAAGCGATGTCGAGCATGCCAGGTACCACGGTTACCAAAAGTCCCGTTGAGGCTGCCAACGCCGTAAGGGTCAAGAAACCAAGTTGAGGTGGGCAGTCGATCAGAACGATGTCGTAATTCGCCTCTACTTCCTCAAGCGCTAAGGCGAGACGCTCCGCAAATATGGGCTGCACCCGGCGGGCGAGGGCATTTGCCGTCTCAGTTTCGTATTCCGAGAGCATCAAGCCCGCTGGGACCATATCGAGCTTATGGAAGTAGGTTTTTTGGATGACGGCTGAGAGCGGAACTTGCTCCTCATATCTCAGGGCATCATAGATTGTGCCGCCTTCGGCGAACTCGAGCTCAGGCCGAAAGCCGAAAAAGGTGGTCAAACTTGCCTGCGGATCGAGATCCAAGACCAACACTCGGTAGCCTCGCAAGGCATACCGTTGTGCAAGATGTATCGTTGCTGTCGTTTTTGACGATCCGCCTTTGAAATTGACGACCGATATTACCTGGAGACGATCGCCCTCTCGTCGACCAGGGCGGTAACTTTCTACGTTCTTTCCAGTGCGCCCTAGAATATCACGCAACTCATCAATCTCTTGGGCTGTGTAGAACCGGTGTCCGCGGTTGTCTGTATGCACTTCCGGGAAGCTGCCGTCCTTGTGCCGGTTGCGCAGGTTAGATGTGCTTACGCGCAGGAGGCTGGCGACCTCGGTTGAACTGAAACGGCGCAGGGACTTTCGTTCTTCGGGCTCGAAAGCGATCTTCATCTGGCGATCCAAAGATTCAGCCAGATTGTCGGCAAATGCTCCGATGTCGGAAGAGCCTATGCCTTGCGCGTATCCAACGTTACGATCATCCATGTCCTGCCGCCCACTCTCGGCCTCTGTTGAGGCTCTTGGTCATTCTGACGGTGTACAGCGCGTCTGACGCGTTTTGCCGTCAGAACGGGAATGCCACGATCAAGTGAGTCCGGCAAGAAGAATCTAGATGTAGTGTGAAAGTTATCCACAGCACCAATACGTAAGTCACATAAAGATACCCGCAAGTTTTTGATTTTATGGTAATAAATCCACAAGACCGTGCTTCAGGCCACTCATGAGCATTTTTTGGACGGTATTGGCTAAACCCATGCAACCAATGGCACAATTGACCTTCTGACGGTGTCTGGAGCGATAGATTCAGCTGTTTGGGTCTCTGCTAGTTACGGTTGGGGGTGAGCCGATTCTGATGAAATTAGGCCAAGCCGCTCCGCCCGTTCCAACAGCATCCTGACGGAGGACGGTTGCCAGCTGGTGCGGCCTCGAGGGGTGCGCTCACGCATGGATTCCAACCGGTCGCAGATCGCTTGTAGCGTGATATCTGGGTCCGACCCTTTGATGGCCGCCACGATGGCCGGCAGGCGGTCATCGGTTTCGCGGCGTCCGGCGCGCCGAAGCACCTCGGCAGGCAGGAAACCGTCTCTGACATAGGCCTTCACAGCGCGGAGCAGGCGGCTTTGGGTCCAATGGCGATCTGGGGGCAGGGGGGCCATTGATAATCCGCAGCACGTCTTCCCAAGCAATATCGGGGCGCAAGCGGCGCACGTGGGGCACCCAATCCTGCGCGGTCTCGTCCAAGCGCTCCATATAGCCGTCCTGTCGCGCCAGCCGCACCTTGCGCAGCGCAGCGGGGTCTTTGGCGCGCGCAGAGACAAGCCCGGCCTTCGTGCGCTCACGGATTAGGGCGCGTTCGAACTCGGCCGCGGCGTCCAGAACCTGCAGCCTAAACTTGCCTTGCGGCGATGCAGTGTCGATGGGGTCCTGCAGGGAGCGGAAGAAGGCGCCCTTGGCCTCCAGACGCTCAATCACCTCGAGAAGGTGCGACAAAGACCGCGCGAGGCGGTCGATCCGGACGACGACCAGCGTGTCGCCCTTGCCGATCCGCTCCAGCACACGTGCAAGCACCGGACGCGCACGATTGCCGCCTGAGGCGTGCTCTTCAAAGATCTCGGCGCATCCCGCCGATTGCAGCGCCTCGGACTGGGGCAGGGGGGTCTGATCCTCTGTGGATACGCGCGCATAGCCTATCAGGGGCATGAAAACGGGCCATTTGCAATTTTAGATAACACTAATAAACGACGGATTGGCCGAGCAGGGCAGGGGGAGACGGTTGCTTGATGGCAAAGCTTGCCATATCCTCGCCGCGAAGGAGACAGCCATGGGCACCATGAACATCTCGCTGCCGGATCCGATGAAGTCCTGGGTCGAGGATCAGGCGAAGTCGGGACGCTACGCCAACTCGAGCGATTATGTCCGTGACCTGATCCGGCGCGACAGGATGCGGCACGATGCAATCGCTGAAATCCAGGCAGCGGTTGATGCCGGAATCGCCAGCGGCCCGGCAAAGTCGTTTGACTGCAACGCGTTCAAGGCCCGGATGCACGCGAAGCATGCCGGAAAATAGCAGATGGACCATCCGTCCTGCAGCGGAAGCCGATCTTGCGGACATTTGGATCCAGGGCGCGGCGGAATGGGACATGAGTCAAGCCGAGCGCTACGCAGATGGCCTGTTCGCGCTCTTTGACTTGCTTGCAGCTTATCCAGAGCTATGCTGAAATCTGGGTGATGCGGCTTGATCACGCGGCGCGGTTTTCGGTGTCGTTCTCGGCGACACCGTCGGTGAATGTGACGCCTTCGATGACCAAAGGCAACTGGTTCGCGCCCTTCAGGCGGCGCCATGTTTTGGCGGCGGTCTGAACGAGCTTGAACACCATCAGCTTCGCTGTCGTTTGCGACAGCGCCCCCTTGGTTCGGACGGTCCTGTGCCGGACGGTGGCGAAGACGCTTTCGATTGGGTTGCCCGTGCGCAGGTGATCCCAATGGTCGGCCGGGAAGTCATAGAACGCCAGCAGCGCGTCGCGGTCTTTTGTCAGGCAGTTTACCGCCTTCTCGTATTTGATCCCATATTTCTCGGCGAAGATGTCCATGGCGGCCTTGGCCTTAGCGCGGGTCTCGGCCTGCCATATCTCGCGCAGGTCGGCCTTCACCGTCGGCTGCATCGATTTCGGGAACTTGTTCAGCACGTTGGCGATCTTGTGGACCCAACAGCGCTGATGACGCGTGCCGGGGAAGACCTCGTCGAGCGCCTTCCAGAACCCCATGGCCCCGTCTCCCACGGCGATCTCCGGCGGGACGGCAAGGCCGCGGGCCTTGATGTCGACCGGCAACTCGCGCCAACTCTGCGCGCTTTCCCGAACGCCGATCTGGAAGCCGACCAGTTCCTTCTTCCCTTCGGGCGTGGCGCCCAGAATGACCAGCATGCACTCGGCCTGCGGCTCCATCCGGGCCTGGAGGTAGACGCCGTCCGCCCAGATGTAGACATACCGCCGCGCCGAAAGATCACGGCGCTGCCAGCGGTCATGTTCCTGCTGCCATTCCCCGGTCAGGCGCGAGATTACGCCCGGCGACAGGTTTGGCGCCTCCGCCCCCAAGATCGCAGAGAGCGCCTCCCGGAAGTCGCCGGTGGAAATGCCGCGCAGGTAGAGGACTGGCAGCAGGGCATCGAGGCTGCGCGACCGCCGCGCCCATTTCGGCAGGATGGCGGAGCTGAACCGCACCTTCTCGTCAGCAGGTCCGGCCGCGCGGTCTCGCACCTTCGGGCGGCGCACATCAAGCGCGCCGATCCCGGTCTGGATGCTTCGCTCCGGCCCATACCCATGCCGGACGATACGCTGCCGGCCATCCGGCAGGACCTCTTCGGCATGCTGAGCGACGAAGGCGTCAGCCTCTGCCCGAAGTGCAGCGGCCAGCATCCGGCGCGCCCCATCCCGGGCAATCTCGGTCAGCGGATCGTCAACAGATTCCGGCTGACGCAGGGCGATGATGTCGGTATTCTTCGTCATAGGCGTATCGTTCCTTCTGGAAGTTCTGGCAGGCTTCGACACCCGCCACGATACGCCGCCTTCTCAAACACCGTCACCCATTTCCCAGCATAGCTCGCTGAAAAGAGATGGCCCGGGAGCGGGAAGAATTCACGCCGCCGGTGCGCATCCATCCCAGCGGGTCGCATCTGGTGATCTACCGGCGGGAAGGGCAGGGGGTCGAGATCATCCGTATCCTGCATACCCATCAAGACCTTATGGCCTATCTGAACGACGGCTGACCAGTTACAGTCCAGCCGCCTTGGTCAGGTTGACGCGGAACCTGTCGCGGCGGCGCTGGTAGCGGCGGGTCCTCGAGCCGGCCGACATTGGCAAGCCCCCAGAGCCCACCGAACAGGCAGAACAGGATCGCCAGCCAGACGGCCACGGGGCGACGAATGGCGCCCCGCGCAATACTCATGCGTGCTGCATCAACCGTGTCGGATGCCATGCCGGTCATTCTCCCGTTCCGCAGTTCGTTGGACGACGGCCAAAGCGCCCGCCGTCAGAGGCCGACGACCGCGAGACGACCAAGGTTTGCGTCCGTCGCCTCGGCCTCGATGCGCGCAAGATCGGCGTCCAGCGCGCGCCGCAGCGACCGCCAGTATCGACATCGACAGGTCCGAATCCGCAGTGTCCAGGCCGTTCAGCGATGCCAGATGCCGGCGCAGCGTGCGGTGCTGCGCATCCTGCGGCAGGCCGGCCTCGAGCGCATCGTGTTCGGCCAGCATCTCCTTCAAGAGCGCCGCCATGAGGCCGCGCTTCGTCGGGAAATTGTAGAGGACACCTCCCTTCGACAGCCCCGCTTCGCGGGCGACCGCCTCGAAGGAGGTGTGCGCAACGCCCTCGCGCGCGGCAATCGCACGCGCCGCGGCAAGGATCCGCAGACTTGCATTCCGGCGCGCGCTTTTCTATTCCTGCATCAAGACTGTACCATCCGGTCGGTATAGGTGAGCGGCGAGACAGCGTCGCCTCCACATGGGGTCAAGGCGACCTGGCAGATTCGTTGGAATGCCGGTTTCCGGTCGGGCGAGGGACTGATGACACGCTTCAATTCCGTTCTTGTACTAATCGCGGGGCTGGCCCTTGTTGGGGCGGGGTTCTTCCTCTGGCGCGGCGACGGCACCGGGACGACCCCCGACGGATTTGCTCGTGGAAACGGGCGAATCGAGGCGGTGGAGATCGACGTGGCGGCCACGCGCCCGGGGCGGATTGCGCGCATCCAGGTGCGTGAGGGACAATTGGTCGCAGCCGGCGATCCGCTGGCTGAACTGGATGTCCGGCAGTTGCAGGCTGCGCGTCATCAGGCCGAGGCCGAGCGCCAGAGAGCCGAGATCGCGGTCGAGAATGCCAGGCTGCTGGTCGAACAGCGTGCGGCCGAGGTACGGGCCGCCGAGGCGGTTCTGGCTCAGCGAGAGTCGGCGGAGGTCGTGGCCCGACGCCAGTTGGAACGGTCAGAGGCGCTGACCGCTGGAAACGTCACGTCCGAGCGCGCCCTGGA
The DNA here is from genome assembly GCF_002814095.1 of Sagittula sp. P11. Classification (NCBI taxonomy): domain Bacteria; kingdom Pseudomonadati; phylum Pseudomonadota; class Alphaproteobacteria; order Rhodobacterales; family Roseobacteraceae; genus Sagittula; species Sagittula sp. P11. Next base: position 258,260 of record NZ_CP021915.1, on the reverse strand, counting down.
ACTTGATCGGTCGAACGCGCTCGGGGCCCAGGCGGCTGTCGCCTCGGCCGAGGCCGCCCTGGCGGCGGCGCGGGCCGGCGTGACCTCGGCCAAGGCCTCGGTGATCGGCGCCGAGGCGGCGGTCGCGGCAGCGACGGCCGCCGTCGAGGCGATCGACGTCCAGATCGAGGACAGCACCCTGACGGCACCGCGCGACGGCCGCGTGCAGTTCATCGTGGCGCGCGAGGGCGAGGTGGTCGGCGCGGGCGGCCGGATCGTCAACATGGTCGATCTGGGCGAGGTCTACATGACCTTCTTCCTGCCGACCGCGGCTGTCGGCCGGATCGGGCTGGGCACCGAAGTGCGGCTCATCATGGACGCGGCCCCGGGCATCGTCGTGCCGGCCGAGGTGTACTTCGTCTCGGACGTGGCGCAGTTCACGCCCCGCACCGTCGAGACCGAGGTCGAGCGCGATAAGCTGATGTTCCGCGTCCGCGCCCGCATCGCGCCGGAACTGCTGGCGAAATATGCCGACTACACCAAGACCGGCCTGCCCGGGGTCACCTGGGTCCGGCTCGACCCCGCTGCCCCCTGGCCTGCTGAGGCCGACGGGCGCGTCCTCGAATGACGCCGACCGCCCCCGTCGTGCGGGCCGACGGCTTGTCGCTTCGCTACGGCCGGGTCACAGCACTTGATCGGGTGACGCTTGATCTTCCGGCAGGCTGCGTCGTCGGGCTGATCGGCCCGGACGGGGCGGGGAAGTCCAGCCTGCTTGCGCTGATTTCTGGGGCCCGCAAGCTTCAGGAAGGGCGGCTTGAGGTCTTGGAGGGCGACATGGCGCGCGCCCGCCACCGGGCGCGCATCTGCCCACGTATCGCCTACATGCCACAGGGTCTGGGGCGGAACCTCTACCCGACGCTTTCGGTGCGCGAGAACGTGGAGTTCTTCGGGCGCCTTTTCGGCGAAGGCCGGGCGGAACGGGACCGCCGGATCGCCGACCTGCTTCAAGCGACCGATCTCGACGCCTTCGCCAACCGCCCGGCGGCCAAGCTGTCGGGCGGCATGAAGCAGAAACTGGGCCTGTGCTGCGCGCTGATCCACGAACCCGACCTGCTGATCCTCGACGAGCCGACCACAGGCGTCGATCCGCTGTCGCGGCGGGAGTTCTGGGCGCTGATCGGCCGCATCCGTGCTGGTAGCCCCGGCATGAGCCTGATCGTGGCCAGCGCCTACATGGAGGAAGCTGCGAACTTCGATCACCTCGTGGCGATGGACGAAGGGCGGGTGTTGGCCACCGGCAGTCCCGCCGACCTGCTGGCCCAGACCGGCTCGGAGGATCTCGACGCGGCCTTCATCGCGCTTCTGCCCGAGGAACGGCGCGCCCGCCATCATGAACTGGTCATCCCGCCGCGCAAGCGCGAAGCTGTGAACGGCCCTGTGATCGAGGCCGAGAATCTGACCGTCCGCTTCGGCGACTTCACCGCAGTTGACAACGTCAGCTTCCGCATTCAGCCGGGCGAGATCTTCGGCTTCCTCGGGTCGAACGGCTGCGGCAAGACCACGACGATGAAGGTCCTGACCGGGCTTCTGGAACTGTCCGAGGGCAGCACGCGCCTCTATGGCCGCAAGATCGATGCCCGCGACATGGAAACGCGCAAGCGCATCGGCTACATGACGCAGAGCTTCTCGCTCTATTCCGAACTGACGGTGCGGCAGAACCTCGACCTGCACGGGCGGCTGTTCGACATGGCCCCGGCCGAGATCGCCCCGCGCATCGCCGAACTGGCGCGGCGCTTCGATCTAGAGGACGTGCTGGACAGCCTGCCCGCAGCTCTTCCGCTAGGGGTCCGGCAGCGGCTGTCGTTGGCGGTTGCGCTGATCCATCAGCCCGAGATCCTGATCCTCGACGAGCCAACTTCGGGCGTCGATCCGGTGGCGCGCGACCAGTTCTGGCAAGCGCTGGCTGACCTGTCGCGCAAGGACGGCGTGACGATCTTCCTGTCCACGCACTACATGTCGGAAGCCGCGCGCTGTGATCGCGTCTCGTTCATGCACGCCGGCCGTGTGCTGGTCTCGGGCGCGCCCGAAACAATCCGGCAGGAGGTCGGTGCGGCAACGCTGGACGATGCCTTTGTCCACCATCTTCGTCGGGCTGCGGATGACGGCGCAGCCCATCCACCCGCGACCATTGTTGCACAGCCGAACGGCCGAGAGACCCGACCGCCCGGGCGCTTCAGCCTGGCCCGACTGTTCGGCTTTTCCTGGCGCGAGGCGCTGGAGCTGCGCCGGGATCCAATCCGCCTAACGCTGGCCAGTGTCGGCAGCGTGATCCTCATGATCGTGCTGGGTTACGGCATCTCCATGGATGTTCAGAACCTGAAATTCGCGGTGCTCGACCTCGATCAGACTATTCTCAGCCAGTCCTATGTCAACGACCTTGCCGGATCGCGCTATTTCCACGAAGCGCCCCCTCTGACGGGCTACGACGATCTCGACGCGCGAATGCGCGCGGGCGAAATCAGCCTTGCACTTGAGATCCCGCCCGGCTTTGCCGCCGACCTCGCCCGGGACCGCCCGGTCGAGATCGGCGCTTGGTTCGACGGCGCGATGCCGATGCGAGCCGAGACGGTGCGCGGCTACGTCCAGGGGATGCATGTGCATTGGCTAACGGACCAGCTCCGCCAAGCCTACGGAGAGGACGCCGTGGCTGGCGACTATGCGCTGGAGGTGCGCTTTCGCTACAATCCCGATGTGGAAAGCCTTGCCGCCATGGTCCCCGCGGTCATTCCGCTTCTGCTCATGCTGATCCCGGCCATGCTGGCCGTGCTGTCCGTCTCGCGCGAGAAGGAGACGGGCTCCATCGTCAACCTCTATGTCACGCCTGCCCGGCGGCTCGAGTTCCTGCTGGGCAAGCAGGTGCCCTATGTCGCCCTCGGCTTCGTCAACTACCTGCTGCTGCTGGCGCTGGCAGTCCTGGTCTTCGGCGTACCGGTCAAGGGCAGCCTTCTGGCGCTGTCTGCCGGTGCGCTGGTCTATGTCGTGCTGGCGACCGGGCTCGGGCTGCTGATTTCCGCCTTCACCCGCAGCCAGGTGGCGGCGCTGTTCTTCACTGCGCTCGCGACGCTTATCCCGGCGACGCAATATGGCGGCATTATCGACCCGGTGTCGTCGCTGGAAGGCATGGGCCGGGTGATTGGCGAGGTCTTCCCGACCAGCCATTTCGTCACGATTTCACGCGGCACCTTCGCCAAGGCGCTCGGCTTAGGCGATCTAGGGGGATCCTTCTTGCCGATGCTTGCCCTGGTGCCGGTGGTGGTGGCGCTCGGCGCGGTGTTCGTTCGCAAGCAGGAGAAATAGGGGTTGCGACCAAGACATGTGATACATCTTGCCGTGAAAGAATTGCGCGGCCTGTTGCACGACCCGCTTCTCATGGTTTTGGTGGTCTACGCGTTCACGCTAGACATATACACCCACGCCACCGCCATGCCCGAGACGCTGAACCGCGCCACCATCGGCATCGTGGACGAGGATGCCTCGCCGCTCACGCGCCGCATGGCAGATGCCTTCCTCGCACCCTATTTCGTGCCGCCGGCGCAGATTGGCCTGGCCGAGATGGATGCGCGGATGGATGCCGGGATCGACACGTTCTCGCTGGTGATCCCCCCCGATTTCCAGCGCGACCTGCTGGCGGGCGACCGGCCGGAGCTGCAACTGAACGTCGATGCCACACGGGTCAGCCAGGCCTTCACCGGCGCCGGCTATATCCAGGCGATCGTCGATCAGGAAATTACCGGTTGGGCCGCCCGCGATGCCGCTGCGGCTGCGCCTCCGGTCGATCTGGCTGTGCGGGCGCGGTTCAACCCGGCGCTGGACCCCGGCTGGTTCGGCGCCCTTACAGCGGTGATCAGTGCCGTCACCATGCTTTCGATCATCCTGTCGGGCGCAGCCCTGATCCGCGAACGCGAACACGGCACGGTCGAACACCTGCTGGTGATGCCTGTCACGCCGGCCGAGATCATGACAAGCAAGGTTCTCAGCATGGGCGCGGTGGTGCTTGTGGCAACCGGGCTGTCGCTGAACTTCATGGTCCAGGGGGTGCTGGAGGTGCCGATAGCCGGCTCGGTCACCCTGTTTCTTGTCGGGGTGGCGCTGCATCTTTTCGCCACCACCTCTCTGGGTATCCTGCTGGCCACGATCTCCGGCTCGATGCCGCAATTTGCCATGCTGCTGTTGCTAGTCCTCTTGCCGCTGGAAATCCTGTCGGGCGGCATGACCCCGCGCGAATCCATGCCCGAGGCGGTGCAGTACGCAATGCTCGCGGCGCCCAACACGCATTTTATCGCCCTTTCGCAGTCGGTCCTGTTCCGCGGCGCGGGGCTTTCGGTGGTCTGGCCGCAACTTCTGGCACTGGCGCTGATCGGCACCGCTATGTTTTCCATTGCACTGCGTCGGTTCCACGGGCTCCTGAGGTGACCGAAAGGCGGCAGGGCATACCGACAAGGCGGGCGACGCTCGCACTGATGGGAGCTGCGGCGGTAAGCGCCTGCGGTGTAGAACCGCGCATCCCATACCGCCCGGATGACAGGGCCGCGACACCGTTGCTGGGTGCACCCTATCGCATCCGCACGGACGCGGCGATAGAGGACTATCCACCGGACCTGGGCCCGAGGTTTCGCGAGAACGGACGGTCGCATTACCTGGCCATTTCCGGGGGTGGCGCAAACGGTGCCTTTGGCGCGGGTGTCCTGGCGGGCTGGACCGCTTCCGGAACGCGACCGACCTTCTCGGTCATAAGCGGCGTCAGCACCGGGGCGCTGATCGCACCGCTCGCGTTTCTGGGCCCCGAACATGATGTTACGCTGCGCAATCTCTATACCGGCGGCGTTGCCGAGGGCATCGGCGGCAAGCCCTCGCTGCTGGGGTTGCTTACGCGGGGTGCGCTTGTCGATCCCCAGCCGCTGCGCCAACTGGTCGAATTTTTCGTCTCACCCTCGCTGCTGCGTGGAGTCGCGCAAGAACATGCCCGAGGCCGACGCCTCTTCGTATTCACGACCGATCTGGACGCCCAGCTCGGGGTGATCTGGAACATGGGTGCGATTGCGGGCAGCGGCGATCCGGGCGCTCTGTCCTTGTTTGAGGACGTCCTGATGGCCTCGGCCGCGATCCCGGGTGCATTTCCGCCGATCCGTATTCGCGGGCAGACCGCTGACGGCCGCACCTTCGAGGAACTGCACGGAGACGGTGCCGTCGTGTCGAACGTCTTCACATTGCCCGAGACTGTGCTGTTCTCGTTCCAGGGACAGCGCGCGGTCGGGGCGGCGCTGACCGACATCCACATGCTGATGAATGTCAATCTCGAACCGGAATTCAACGTCGTGGCGGTGCGACCGAGCGCGATCACCGCCCGCTCGGTTTCGACGTTGCTGAAGTACCAAATGCTGCGCCAGGTCAACGCGACCCATGACTTTGCACACGCTGCCGGAATCGGCTTCCATGTCACCTCTATTGACATGGTCGCGCCCGACGATGTCGACACCCTCGAGTTCAATACCGCCTATATGCGCGCCCTCTATGCCGAAGGTTTCCGGCGGGCACGCGCTGGGTCGGCGTGGTCAGCGGCTCTGCCACCTCTGGAAGGGGGTGAAGCGATCGTGAGCGCGGGTTAGGACCGCCAGATGACGCACAAGCCGTAGCGGCGGCACCATCCTTTTCACGCCTTCCCAAAAAGTTCCGAATCCTCGACAACCTTCTGCGCCAGAAGCAGGCTGCACCCTAGACTGTCACTTAGTTCGGCCGCGATCGAGCGGCTCAACCAGCGCGTCCAGAAACCGTGCCGGTGGTGTCCGACAACGACAAGATCCGCCTCGGTCTCAACGGATACCCTGGTGATGGTTGCGACGGGATCGCCGAACTCGATCCGGACCTGCGGCGAAAGCCCCATCCCCGTCAGCCGCTGGCGGCCCTCCTCCAGGATTGCGTCCAGATCGGCCTTCTGCTGGCCCAGGGCAACGGTATCGGCCCCGATCGCGTAGACATTGCCCGAGGCTGTCTCGACCACCGCCAGAAGAGTCACGGCAGCGCCCGTGATCTGCGCAAGGCGCGCGCCCTCGCGTAGCGCCAATCGCCCTTCGCGAGAGCCATCATAGCAGAGCAGGATTCTGGAATACACGGCTTGGCCTCCGGGCTCGAATTTAGTCTTGCAAGACGGTTGCTTGCATACTAATTAGCTTCCTATCTTTTTGCAAGACAACCAGAAGCAAGAGCTGATGACTGCTGCACCAGACATGGCGGAGACCTTCACACGCGCTCTGGCAATTGTGTCGCGCCAGTGGAAGCGCAGGCTCGACGTACAGTTTCGTCATCTGGGTCTTTCACAAGCACGCTGGGGCGTGATTTTAGAACTGTCCCGGCACGAGGATGCGACCCAGATCGAACTGGCGCGCGTCCTTGGCATCGAGGGGCCGACCCTGGTGCGCTTGCTGGACGGTCTTGAAAGAATGGGGTTTGTCGAGCGCCACCCAAGTGCCGAGGACCGACGCGCCAAGAAACTGGTCCTGACTGAAGCAGCGATGAGGATTCTTGAGAGGATGAAGTCGATCGCCGCAAATAGTCGCTTGGAAGTTCTTGAGGACATTCCTGCGGACGATCTTCGCACCGCGACCCGCGTCCTGGCGCAGATTGCATCCCGGCTGGAGAAGATGGGTAATGACGAAAATGGATGAGATCAAACCGGCAGCACCCGAAGCAAAGGAGACAGGCGAGACCTCCGTGCCGGATTTGCCAAAACCGGCTGCGCGGCGCAGCCGGGTTAAATGGACCCGGCTGTTGGTCGTGGCGGCAGTCCTTGGGGTCGTGGCCTGGCTGGGAACCCCGTGGATCATAGCACGGTTCACTCAGGTCCATATCAACGATGCCCGCATCGCAGCGAGCGTCGTGACCGTGTCGAGCGAAGTCGCTGGCCGCGTGACCGAACTTCCGGTGCTTGTCGGGGATTCGGTCGCTGCGGGAACTGTTCTAGCGTCGATCGACCAGGAATCGTCGCAGCCGCAACTCGATGCCGTCATCGCAAAGCTGGCGGCGACAGATGCCCAGCTTTCTGAACTCGAAAACCGCAAGGGCATGCTGACCGAGCAGCTTGCTGCGCGGCGAGAAGCAGCCAATGCCGGCATCGCGGCTGCCGAAGCCAACCATGAAGCCGCGCTTGCCGTGCTGCAGAATACGCAAACCCGCCACGACCGTGTGGTTAAACTGGCCGAGCAGAATGTTTCGTCGCAACAATCGCTTGATGAGGTGAACGCGGCCCTCGCCACAGCGACACAACAGGAGCGCGCAGCCTATGCCGCAACAGAAGCCGCACGGGCAGATCTTGCAATCGTCGAAGCAGACGCAGCCCAAATCGCTGTACTGGACTCTCAGATCGATTCTGTCAGGGCAGGGCGCGTCGCGATCGAGGCGGAACGTCGGCTGAAGGAAATCGATCTCGCGCACCGTACGATTGACGCCAGCTTCGACGGTATTGTTGACGCGACCTTCGTTGATGTCGGCGAGTATGTAACCCCCGGAACAAGACTGGTGATGTATCACGCGCCCGAGAATGTCTGGATCGATGCCAACGTCAAGGAAACCGAGTTTTCCAGGTTGCGTGTGGGGTCCAGAGCCAGCATCACTGTCGACGCCTTCCCCGGTCGGACCTTCGAGGGCGAGGTGATCGGCATGGGCGGCGCGGCGACCAGCCAGCTTGCCTTGCTGCCCAGCCCGAACCCGTCGGGCAACTTCACCAAGGTCACCCAGCGCCTGCCGATCCGCGTCTCGATCGATGCCGATGGTGTGGAACTGCGACCGGGCATGATGGTTGAGATCTATGTCGATGTCGCAGGTTGATCGCTTTTTCGAGCGGTATGGTCCGGCCTACAAGTGGTACGCCACCGGCACTATCATGGTGGCAACCATCTCGGTGGTTCTCTCGACCACGATCGTGAACGTCGCCATCCCGGCGGTGATGGGCGCCTTCGGGATCAGCGCGGTGCAGGCGCAATGGATTTCGACGGGGTTCCTTGCCGCCATGACCGCCACGATGCTGCTGGCCGACTGGGCGGACCGCGCCTTCGGCATGCGGTTGACCATGAATGCCGCGATGGGCGTCTTTCTGGCCGGCTCGGTCGTCGGCGGTCTTGCTCCGAATGAAACCATGCTGACGTTGGCGCGCGTCGTCCAGGGTGCCGCAGCAGGCATTGTCCAGCCGCTGGCGATGATCATGTTGTTCAAGGTCTTCCCCCCTGACAAACGTGGTGCGGCGATGGGTATCTACGGGGTGGGTGTGGTGCTCGCCCCCGCTCTCGGGCCCTGGATCGGCGGCGTATTGATGGACGCCTTCGACTGGCGCTTCGTCTTCTATCTGGGCCTTCCCTTCGCCGGGGTCGCCATCCTGCTGTCAAACCTTTTTCTGCCAGGTCGAGAGCAGACCGGGCCGCTTCCCGCTTTCGACTTCCCGGGCGTCGCGATCCTTGCGGTCTTTCTCGCAGTCATCCTCAGCACATTGTCGAATGCTCAGCGTCTGGGATGGGATTCGAACATGACACTTGTAGGCTTTATGGTGTCCGCAGCCTCGGCCGCAGGATTCATTCTATGGGAGCTTCACACCGACAAACCCATGCTCGACATGCGGCTCTTTGCCAATTTTGCCTTCGTTTCAGCCTCGGTGGTGTCCTTCATCATGGGGGCAGGGCTTTTTGGCTCGACCTATCTCTTGCCCGTCTTTGTCCAGCAGATCCAGGGCATGACGCCGACGCAAGCGGGTCTTCTGCTGATGCCGTCGGGCTTCGTGATGCTTATCGTTTTCCCGATCGCAGGGCGCCTGTCCGACAGGGTTCCAGCCGCAATCCTGATCGGCATCGGCATGGCGATCTTCGCTTGGTCCTCGTGGCTGATGGCGGATGCGAATATCAACACGACATTCTGGACACTTGCCTGGTGGACCGTGATTTCCCGGGTGGGTCTAGGGCTGGTGTTCCCGGCAATTTCCTCAGGAGCTTTGAAAGTATTGCCCCGGCATCTCCTGGGGCAGGGCTCTGGGGCATCGAACTTCATCCGCCAGCTCGGCGGCGCCTTCGGGGTCAACTTGCTCACTGTGTTCATTGAGCGGCGCACAGTCATGCACGCCGATGCCTTTGCAGCCACGCAAACCAGCGACAATACCACCACGATGGAACTTCTGCGCGAAGTCGCCGGCCTGATGCATTCGTCAGGGCTGCCAGACACGCAGCTCCTACCGGCCGCAGCCTCATTTCTGGGGCAGACCGTGGTGATCCAATCATCAAACGCTGCGTTTCAGGACGGCTTCATGGTAGTGTTCGCGATCTTCGTTCTGGCGCTCGTACCGACCTGGTTCATGTGGCGGGCCAGAACCTGAGCGCCCGCCGGACCGGCCGAGGTCAGACCGAGCACAGCGCCGCGGCCCGGCCCGCCGCCGCATGCGCGGCGATTACCGCGCCGTTCAGGTAGCCTGGATTGCGGGGCGCGGTCTCGCTGCCGGCAAGGGTCAGACGATCCGACCAGGGCGCAGGCAGGGCGAAGACCTGTGGCGCCGGATGGCCAGGGTCAGTCAGGTCGCCCGGGGTCGCGGTCAGGACGTCCGCCGCCCAGTCCTTCAGCCGCACCGACCGCGGCTCGGCGGCCGCCGATCCGAACAGGCGCACAAGCTGCGCGGTGCAGGCCGCGATCACCGCCGCCTCGCCGATCTGCTGACGCCCGGCAGCGGAAAGCCCGACGAAGCCGAACAGCGCCGCCTCGCCCGCGCTGCTCGTGGCGTCGTGGATCTCGGTCATTGGGCCGACCAGGCTTTGCGCCCCTCCCGAAAGGCCGGCCTCGCGCCAGAAGCGCCTCGGATAGACGGCGAGGAACTTGGCATGGGGAGCCATCCAGGTCGGCGTCCGGCGCCACAGATCGAGCGCGCCCGGAGAGGGTGCCGGATCGAGCGTCAGGCCCTGCGCGATCAGCCGGGGTGGCAGTGCCAGGATGACGTGATCGGCCCGCACCTCGCCCTCGGGCAGGGTAAGGACGACCGCATCCTCGGCCCGCGTCAGCCGCCGGACCGGCGCGCCGAGGCGGATGCGGTCGCGCGGGATCACGGCGGCCAGCGCCTGCGTAAGCGCCCCCGTCCCGCCCGCGATCCGCCAGGACGCGACGCTACCGGGATGGGGCACGCGCAAAGGTGGCTCCTGCGGATGGCGCTCGAAAAGCATCTGCCCAGCCTCATCCTGCCTCTGGCAGGCCAAGCCGAGTTCCGCCACCAGCGCGGCGATCTCGGGCTGCATGTCGGGCCAGAACCAGGACGGGCCCAAATCGAAGCCGGCACCGGGTGCGCCATCCGCCCCGACGGTCAGGATACGCCCGCCAAGGCGCGGCCGCGCTTCGTAGAGCCGGACATCCGCGCCGGCCCGCCACAGCAGCCGGGCCGCGTTCAGCCCAGCGAGCCCGGCCCCAACGACAGCGATGCGGCCTTCGGTCATGCCGCCGCACCCGGCAGGGGCAGCACATCGGCGTGTTGTAGCGGCGCATCCTTGAGCCAGACCCCCGCGCCCTCGGCCTCGGCCACCAGGGCAAGCCCGGCAGGCAGGCGCAGCCAGCTCTGTGCGGTCAGTTCCTCGCCCCCGACGCGCAGGCTGCCCGACAGCACCATCATTTCCAGCCCGCGCGGGTTGTCGCGCCGGATCGTGCCGTCCCAGGTCTCGATGCCGACCCGTTCGAACCCGTCGTCGAAGAGGACACCCTCAGCCTGTCCGGGCGGCAACGCGATCTGCGCAGTATCGCCAGCGCGGAACTGCCAGAGCCGCACGAAGATCTCGCAGCCTTCGGCAGCGGCGGGGCTGTGGCGAGTGCCCGGTGGGTTGCGGAAATAGCTCCCGGCGGGATAGTCGCCGTGCTCGTCCTGGAAGGTGCCGACCAGCACCAGGATTTCCTCGCCGCCGGTATGGACATGTTCGGGAAAGGCGCTGCCGGGGGCATAGCGTACGATCGAGGTGGCGCGGGCGACCTCGGCACCGTCGCGATAAAGCATCTTGCGCTCGACCCCCGCGGCCGGGCTAGGCACCCAATCGAGCCGGCTGCCGTGGACAACCGTCGGGCGCGTGAAATTGGTGTTGAGCTGCATGATCTGCATCCGTGTTTTGGCATGAGAAGGAAGGGCGCACCCGGTCCGGGTGCGCCCGTGGCGTTGCGGCCCTACGACCGGGGTCAGGCCAGGCCGTGCCGCGAAAAGGGCAGCTCGCGCACCGCCTGCCCGGTCGCCCGGCGCACGGCATTGGCAACGGCGGGGCCGATCGGCGGGGTGCCGGGCTCTCCGATACCGGTGGGGGCCTGGGTAGAAGGCAGGATATGCACCTCGACCTCGGGCATGTCGGTGATGCGCAGGGGCGTGTAGTCGTAGAAGTTCGACTGGTCCACTTCGCCCTCGGTCAGGGTGATCTCCTCGCGAAGGATCGCCGACAGGCCGTAGCCCAGACCGCCTTCGATCTGGGCGCGGATGTTCGAGGGGTTGATCGGTACGCCGCAATCGACCGCGCAGGTCACGCGCACGACCTTGACCTTGCCGTCCTCGCGCATCCTCACGTCGGCCACCTCGGCCACATAGGAGCCGAAACTCTTGTGCACCGCGATGCCGCGCGTCAGCCCCTCGGGCAGGGCGCCGGCCTTGTCGGCGGCCATTTCCAGAACGCCGCGCGCGCGGGGATCGGCAAGGTAGCGCAGGCGGAATTCCACCGGGTCGGCACCGGCCGCCTGTGCCAGCTCGTCCATCATCGTCTCGACGACATAGGCGGTGTGGGTATGGCCAACCGAGCGCCACCACAGCACCGGCACGCCGACGCGCGGATGATGCACGTCCGCCGTCCAGCCCGGGATCGCATAGGGCGAGCTTTCGCCCAGCCCCTCGACCGAGGAACTGTCCACCCCGTCCTTCACTGCGAAAGGCTCGAAGGCCGTTCCCAGCATTATGCCCTGACCCACTACCCGGTGCTGCCAGAAGGCTATGTTGCCTTCGGCGTCCAGTCCGGCGCGGACCCGGTGCATGTGCATCGGGCGGTAGTAGCCGCCGCGGATGTCGTCCTCGCGCGTCCACACCAGCTTGATCGGGCGCGCCTCGCCATGCGCGTCGAGCCAGGCCTTCGCCACCATCGCCGCCTCGGCGACGTAGTGGCTGTCATAGATCGCCCGCCGCCCGAACGACCCCCCGCCCCAGAGCGTGTTGATCGTCACCGCCTCGGGGGCGATGCCCAGGACCTGCGCGCCAATGTTCTGATCGAGGGTCTGGATCTGCGAGCCGGTCCAGAAGGTGGCTGCCGTGCCGTCTAAGCGGACCGTCACGTCGATCGGCTCCATCGGCGCATGGGCGAGATAGGGGAAGAAATAATCCGCCTCGATCACCTGCGCGGCTTCTCGGCCCGTGGGCTCGGCCGCGTGGAACTGCGTGCCCTCGCGGTCGAGAAGCGCCGCGTATTCGGCGCGCAGCTCCTCGGTGCCACGGTTCTCGGCCGCGCTGAAATCCCACTCGGCCACCAGCGCGTCGCGCGCCCGGATCGCAGCCCAGGTGGTTTCGGCGATGACGGTGGCGCGGTCGGGCAGGCGGATCACGTCGATCACGCCGGGCATGGCGCGGGCGGCGCTGTCGTCGAGCGTGGCAAGCGTGCCGCCGAAGCGCGGGCTGCGCAGGCTGACGGCATGGACCATGCCCTCGATCCGCGCATCCATGCCGAACATGCCCGTGCTGCCTTCCGTCTTGCGCGTCACATCGACGCGGGGGAAAGACTTGCCGATATAGACCCACTGATCGGGCGATTTAAGCGTCACCTCGCCGGGCACCGTCTGACGCGCCGCGGCCTCGGCCAGGTCGCCGAAGGTGGCGCTGTTGTTCCCGGCGCTGACCCGGCCGCCCGCCACGGTGACGACGGCAGGATCCACGCCCCAGGTCTCGGCCGCGGCGGCCACCAGCATGGCCCGCGCGGTGGCGCCCGCCTCGCGATACTGCTGCCAGGAATTGGCCATGGCAGTCGAGCCGCCGGTGCCCTGCACCCCCATCAACGTGTTGGCATAAAGCGCGGTATTGGCGGGGGCGAATTCGGTCGTGACCTGCGCGGCATCGGCATCAAGTTCCTCGGCCACCAGCGTGGCAAGCCCGGTCGCCGTGCCCTGGCCCTTGTCGAGGTGCTTGACGATCACCACCACCCTGTTGTCGGGGCGGATATGGACGAAGGGCGTGGCTAGCCCTTCGGCGGCCCCCTCGGCGGCCGCCCGCCCTACGGGCAGCGCCGCGCCCAGCATCAGCCCGCCCGCGGCACCGGCGGAAAGTTTCAGGAAGCCACGGCGCGACAGCGGCGCGGCGCGAACGGCGGGAACGGCCCCCGCGATGATCCGGTCCAGCATGGTCAGCCCTCCATGATCTCAGCGGCGCGGTGGACCGCCTTGCGGATCCGCGCATAGGTGGCGCAGCGGCAGAGGTTGCCCTCCATCGCCGCGTCGATGTCGGCGTCGGTCGGCTTCGGCGTCCCGGCCAGAAGCGCCGCGGCCGACAGGATCTGCCCGGACTGGCAATAGCCGCATTGCGGCACCTCGATCTCGACCCAGGCGGCGCGGACCGCCTTTGCGGCGGCATCGGACGCGCCCTCGATGGTGGTGATCTCCACCCCCTCCAGATCGCCCACCGCGCTCTGGCAGGACCGCGCCGGCACCCCGTCCAGATGCACCGTGCAGGCGCCGCAGGACGCCACGCCGCAGCCGAACTTGGTGCCAGTCAGGCCCAGTTCGTCGCGCAGCACCCACAGAAGCGGCGTGTCCGGCGCGGCAGATACCTCGCGCCGCGCGCCGTTGATCGTCAGCGTGATCATCATAACCTCCTTGGTCGGTTCAGCCCAGGTTCGGGGCGGTGGCCGTGAAGGCCGCATCGGCGGCCAGCTGCGTCCACCAGTCGGACATGCCCGGCACCGCCATCAGCGCGCCGCCATCCTCTGTCATCGTGGCATAGGCGACCAGCGGGCCAAGCAGATAATCAGCATAGCCCGGAGCATCCCCCGCGAGCCAGAGCGAACCGCCCCGGTTCTCGATCACAAGCCCGGCAAGGCGCACCGCGGCGTCAAGGTTCTGCCGCCGCGCATCTTCGTTCTTGCCGCCGACCAGATCAGGGAACAGGTGGTAGGCGACAAAGCCAATGATCGCGCCATAGCCGTAGTTGCCGATCAGCGCGGCCGTCTCGTCGGCCTTGGCGCGGCGCTTGGGATCGGCCGGCCACATCGCCTGATCGGGGTTGCGCGCCTCGAGATAACGGGCGATCGCCTCGGTCTCGCGCAGGCGCATCCCGTCGATGTCGAGCACCGGCACCTTGCCGAAGGGATGGCGGGCGAGGTGCTCGGGCTGGCGCGTCTCGCCGGCCAGCACGTTCACCGGAACCTGGTCGTATGCGATGCCCTTGCATGCAGCCGCCCTCCCCGAGCTGAAACGCTGCCTCTCCCTGCGACGTACCGCTGGCCGTGCCGTCTCCTCCGGAGCCAGCCCGACCAGCCGTCGCATGGTCGTGGCAACGCTGCATCTCGGCCATTCGGTAACGGTTGCTGGGGCGGGGCGGGTCGCTTCAATAGTCTCGTTTTTCCCGTGTCAGCCGGTGTTAGTCCTCGCTTTGCCGGACATGCTGTTCTGCCATCATTGACCGCAAAGGAGTTTCGACGACCGCCGGATCGCTCTGGCCAAAGCTGGCAGAGGGTCGGTGTTGGACGCGATGTAAAAAATCGCAAACTATTGGGATGCCGAAGAGGGTTGGTCCGAAATCGGGATGATCGTTCAATCATCGCGGCGAGCGCGATGTCAGGCGAAGAGCGCAAGAAGCGGTGCTACGGCCTTCTGCCAGCTGTCACGCGCTTCAAGCCGGCCGATCCAGCCCGCGATTCTGGGGAATTCGTCCAGCGAAATCCCCGCTTGGTCGCGATACATGAATGTCGTCGCCAGATAGAAGTCGGCAAGGCTGAGTGCGCCTGCAATCCAATCCTTATCGTCGAGTCCGGTTTCCAGAACGGCAAGGAACTGATCGGTGGCTTTCCGTTCCGCTTCGACCACAGTAGGATCAGGATCGCCCATGCCGAATTTCTCTTTGAGGAACAGCTCAAAGGACAACTTCTGCATCGCCGGGCCAAGGTGGATGGCTTGCCACCAGGCCCACTGATCGACGAGGGCCCGCGTCTTGAGGCCATCAGGATAGAGCCCTGCCTCGGGCCGGATCCCGGCCAGATAGGCACAGATCGCCCGGGACTCCCAGAGCACGAAATTCCCGTCCTCCAAAACAGGCACCTTTGCATTTGAATTGCGGGCAAGAAATTCCGCCGCGCGGTTGTCCCCGGCACGGATGTCGACCTCGACGATTTCGAGTTCCACGCCCAGTTCGTGCGCCACCGCCCGTACACGCAGCGCATTCGGTGAGAAGTTCGCGTTGTAAAGCCTCATGACATTTTCCAGCATTATTGTTCCTGCGGCGCCTGAAGAAGCGCCGCGCGGTTAGCGGCCAGGAAATCGGCCACCGACTGTCCGGGCTTGCCGGTGAGCGATTCGAGATCGCCGCTGGCCACATCGAGATAGCCCTGCGCGATTGCTTCGTCGAAGGAGGCAAAGACCCTCGCCATGAACTCCGGCAGTCCATTTGCGATCATCGCCTGCACCAGATCCTCGGCGGGCAGGGCGACATAGGGGATTTCCTTACCCGCAATTTCGGACAAGATCGCCGCGACCTCGGCCTGGCTGACCGTCTCCGGCCCGGTGATATCGAGGGTCTCCCTTCCCGTAGCTTTCATTAGCGCCGCGGCTGCGGCACGGGCGCAATCCGCGCGTGTCACATATCCGGTCTTGCCATCTGCTGCGGCAGAGAAATGCGTGCCCATGGCGACGCTCTGCTGGCCGCCCATCAACAGAAAGTCGGTGTACATATTGTTGCGTAGGATCGTATGATCCGCCCCACTTTCCGTGATCAGCTTCTCGGTCCCTTCGTGGTCTTGAGCGAATCCGATCGGACTTTCCGCGACCGGGCCTGCGAAGGAGGTATAGACGATGTGGTCGATACCTACCATCTTGGCCGCAGCAATCGCATTGGAATGAGCTGCGAGCCGCT
This sequence comes from Sagittula sp. P11, assembly GCF_002814095.1. Taxonomy (NCBI): domain Bacteria; kingdom Pseudomonadati; phylum Pseudomonadota; class Alphaproteobacteria; order Rhodobacterales; family Roseobacteraceae; genus Sagittula; species Sagittula sp. P11. Next base: position 242,143 of record NZ_CP021915.1, on the reverse strand, counting down.
TGCCCGGCTCCAGATCGTCGGTGGAGATGATGAGGAGACGCTTGCCGCCCGCGAAGGCTGCTTCAAGAGAAGCCGGGTCGTTGAAATCGCCCTCGCGCGCCTCGACTCTTTTTCCCGCCAGATCGGCAAGCTTGTCGGGAGTGCGCGAGATCGCGATGACCGGCCCGGCACCTGCCTGAACCAGCAGGTCGACCACCTGCCGGCCAAGTTGTCCGGACGCGCCGGTCACGATGAAGGGGCCGTTCTGGATGTTGGACATGGTATCTCTCTTATCTTGATGTTTCTGCAAGCGCGCTTGCGATCAATCGTGGATTTGGGTGGGGGCGGGATTCGCCAGCTTGCCGCGCGCGAAACCCCAGCTTGTGGTCAGGATTTTGATCATCACATCGACCTCTGCCTCATCGCGTGGAGCAAAGGCCATGATCGCATTGGCCGGGATGTATCCGGCCGAGGCCATCGGGTGCTGTTCGCCCCATCCCTTCGCGATGAGTTCCTCAACCGCCGCCAGCGGCAGCATCATGTGCGACGACCCGTCATAGGCGGGATGCACATGCGCAAATTCGCGTCCGATCATGAAGGCTTCGCGCGGGCCGCAGGCATGCGGCCGCGGCAGGACTAATGCTTCGGCGCCGGGGACCGAAATACCCGATCGGCAACGCTCGACGAAGGGCAGGGCGAAGGCCTTCTGCTTGAACAATGCGTGAATCTCGGCCGAGGAGTTCTGCGACACTTGCTCATGCGGGGCGCACTCGGTGGTTTCGGGGCGCGGACCCTGCCGCAAGGGAAGTTCGAAGCACATATCTGGTCCTATCCAAATCTGAACGCGCTTTCGACCGCGCCCAATACGTGATCCTCGAGGGTCTTTTCCCCCCGATCCGCAAGCGCGGCGCCGGCCACGACGTGCAATGGAATTAGATGTTCCTCGCGCGGATTGGCGTCGCGTGCGCCGGGTGCCCGATCCCAAGCAGCCAGCATGGCGCGGCGCGCCCCGGGGTCTTCATGGGTCACCGCACCCGTGAGCCATCGGTCAAAGTCGCCGCCGTTCACCGGGCCATCGGGTCCGCCCCTCATCGCCCGCATCATCTTGCCCATGTTGTGATAGGTGTTGCCGGACCCGATGATCAGAACACCTTCGTCTCGCAAGGGCGCCAACGCGCGACCAGCAGCAAGATGCGCCTCAGCGTCGAGATCGTCGCGCAGGCTCAGTTGGACGGTAGGTATGTCGGCCTCAGGCAAAGCCACCTTTAGCGGAACAAACACCCCATGATCGAAGCCACGCGTAGCGTCGGCCCGGGTTTCAAAACCCGCGCCGTTCTTCAATAGCTCGCTTGCACGGGCCGCCAGCGTAGGATCGCCTGGCGCGGGCCAGGTCAGCTGATAAGTATGGGGGGGAAACCCCTGATAGTCGAACAGCAGCGGCGGCGCGGAGTTGGTCTGCACGGTAAACACCCGTTCCTCCCAATGGCCTGAGATCACGAGAAGCGCCTTGGGCTTTGCCGGCAGGCTCGCAGGCAAAGCCTCAAGGAATCTGCGGTGCCTGTCCCAGGTGTCAGGCGGGTTCCAGTCCATGAAGAAGCAAGGGCCGCCTCCATGGGGAACAAACACTGTCGGCTGCCTTTCGGTCATTCTGTCGTCCTTTTGAACCCCAAGCCCGAGGGTGGATGGCCAGCGCCGTGGCAACTCCGCATCGGATTAATTCGTCTCTGTCGGAAACGTCGGCGCATATGCCGACTTTACCGCACGCACGCGATTGGCTGTCATCCACGAGGCGATCAGGAGCACCCAGGTCGCAAGAGCCGGTGGCCAGCCTGGATCGCCCGCGCCGACATGCGCCCCGAACGCCAACACCAGATGCCAGAACATCGCCGCGTAAGCCCAGTCCGCCAGCATCGCCGAAGGGCGCCAGAGAATCACCACCGCGCCGACAATCTTCAAAATCGCGAGCGGCCAGATGATGTATGTGGGATAGCCCAACACCTCGCGATACATGCCCGCGACCATATCGTGGGATGAGATGTAGAAAGTCGCCGCACCCAGATAGACCAGCGCCACAAGGCCGGTCGCGATCCAGTAGACATACTTTGCCACGTTGTCACTCATCACCGCACTCCCTGTTTGCAAGGGCTTGTTCAGCCGCAGTTTCCGCTCTAAGTACCTTTAGGTGTCTTGCATTGTTCGTGAAAGTAGGCACTTAAAAGTAACTAGATTACTTTAACCGCGAGGATAATCCACGATGAAGAGCGTCCAGCCCCCCTTATGCCCGATGGAGGCGCTTCTGCGTGTCATTACAGGCCCTTGGACGATCTATATACTCTGGGTTCTGTCCGAGCAGGGACCGCAGCGTTTCGGCGCGCTCAAGCGTTTGGTGCCCGGAATTTCCACTCGCGTTCTGACCGAGAGGCTGAGAATGCTGGAACATGCTGGCGTTGTTTGGCGCGAGCAGGCCATGACCATCCCACCCGCTGTCACATACGGACTGACTGAGCGCGGCGCGGAACTGCGCGGCGTGCTGGACAAGCTTGGCTCGATCGCACGCCGCTGGGAGGCCGAGGGTGCCTTTGTCGGGACCGCAAGCGCGGCAGAATGACGGTACCCCTCCTGTTCGCGGGATAATCCCGCGCCCGAGAACAACTCAGGCAGAATCAGACCCGAAGCTCATGACGAATTGAAAACGGCGCTAGAAAAAGCCGCCAAGCGGCGCTTGGTGGGGTAGATCCGCACAGCTTTACGCTTTGCTGCTAAATCAACTTCTATCTACTATACTCACTAGACGGTACAGTAAAGCTTGTAACCGCCTAGTCCTGCCTGGGATAGAGAGAACGAGATGCGCGAGAGAAAGTTGGCCGACGTCATGGTTGGTGCGCGCGAGGTCTTCTTCCGATGCGGTTATGAAGGAGCCACGGTCGATGCGATTGCCGCCGAGGGAAAAGTGTCGAAGGCAACCATGTATTCGTATTACCCGACCAAGGAGCAACTGTTCCTGAGCGTGGTTGAATCCGAGTGCGGTCGGCTTGCGGACGAAATCCTCCGGCCCTTGACCGCGTCTTTGGAGCCGCGCGCCCGGTTGGAAGAACTCGCCCTGCGCATGGTCGACCTCATCTTGGACGACACCTACATCCGTCTCCTGCGAACGTGCATCGGCGCCTCCGAGGCGCTTCCCGAAGTGGGTGAGGTGTATTTTCGCGCAGGCCCGAAACCGGCCCGCGAACTCGTCGGGCGGGTTCTGGAGCGCCTTACGCGCGAAGGCGCGCTCGATGTCGATGACGCCCGGCGCGCGTCCGATCACTTCATACACCTTTGCGTTTCGGGGCTACTTATGCCGCGCCTTCTCGCAGTGAAACGACCAGTCCACCGCGAGAAACATGCGCGCGAAGCGGTCGCTGCATTCCTGCGACTTTACGGTAGCGGCCACAGAGACAAATTTTCAGATTGAGCTCGCTTGCCAAATACGGGGCAGCGCATTAGTTCGCCCAATGACTTAACCGACCGGACGGTACAGGGTGACTGCACAAGTGGAAAAGCAACCGAAGAACGCCTCGCCAAAGATTCTCGGCGCTGCGCGGGCGATTGCGCTGCGAGAAGGCGCGGGAAAGATCACGATCGACGCCGTCGCTCGGGAATCCGGCCTCAGCAAGGGTGGGGTGTTGTACAACTTCCCCACCAAGAAAGCGCTTCTGGCCGGGCTGCTCGACGAAATGCTCGCGGAGCACCGCGAACGTCTGGCGTCGGTCCCGGAAGGGCACAGTTCCCGCACCCTGCGCGGTCATCTCGAGACAGTTCTGCAAGCCAGAAGCACCGATGATGACCTTTCGATGGCTATTCTCGCGGTTTCGGCGTCGGATCCGAATCTTCTGGACCCGCTGAGAAGAGAGCTGTCCCGTGATGTCGAGCGCATCCGTTCGGACGCGCAGGACGACACTGCGGCGATGGTTCTCTTTTTGGCGATCCAGGGTCTTCGTTTCCAGAGGCTCCTTCGCCTCGCGGATGGTGATGCCGATCAGCAAGACGCCGCCATCGACAGATTGTGGGACATGATAAATGAGCTTGAATAGAACCAGATACTTCCTAGGAGGTGCCGCTGGATTGGTCGCCCTCCTTCTCGCCATTGTCCTTCTTGTGCAATTCAACCCGGACATCGCATCCAAGGTCTTCGCGCAGACTACGGATGAGGTTTCCGGTGCCGATGCGCAAGGAAGCGCCGAGCAAGATATGGCCCAGCCGGTCACGGTCGAAGTATCGCGTGCCGAGCTTCGCGATAGCGATAGAGCGCGCAGCCTGGCAGGCCGCGTGGAGCCCGCCCGGACCGTGGATATCGCCTTTCAGGTTTCGGGTCAGCTTTCCGACCTCACGGTAGATGCCGGGACTCGGGTTGAGAAAGGCGATTTAATTGCCGCGCTCGACCCAGTCGATTTCGAATTGGCCGTGGATCGGGCGCAGGCCTCTTTCGACCTCGCAAAATCCGAATACGATCGTGCGTTGAGTCTGACCGAGAAAGGGGTGGCGACCGACGCCCGACTTGAAACGAACCGCGCGCAGCTTGCTCAGGCAGAAGTCGCCCTGCGTGAAGCGGAGCGACGCTTGGCTCAAGCCACGATCACCGCGCCCTTCGACGCCATTGTCGCGCGCATCTTTCTGGAGGAGTTTTCGAACGTCACCCCTGCGGCTCCGATTGCCAGGTTGCAGGACATCAGTGAAATGCGGGTGCGGATTTCGCTGCCCGAGGAACTCGCTGCGATGGCACGGGCCCAGCCCGATGCATTCAGGGTAACCGCCTCTTTCCCCGCCGTGTCGGGGTATGACGCAACTCTGTATCTGCGGACATTCGTGACCGATGCAGACCCCACAGCCCAAACCTATGACGTAGAGTTTGCAATCGAGGGCGCCATCGACCCGAGATTGCTGCCCGGAATGACGGCGAATGTGCGCGTAGCCGCCGCCGCGGAGGGTGCGCAATCGCGGTTGGTAGTCGTCCCGGTCTCGGCGATCGACACGACGAGCCGGAGCGAGCCGTCCATCTGGCTGTATGACGAGGGGACCGGCCGGGTGTCCCGTAAGACGATCCGCCTGGGGCTGCCGAACGACGACGAAATCGTCGTGCTTGAGGGGCTCTCCGGAGACGAACTGGTTGTGTCCGGCGGGTGGTGGCGCCTGAAGGAAAACGAAACAGTCGCGGTTCGCGGCCTCTGAACGATCCTGGACCGGAAAACCGAAACCATGACAATGAGTATTTCCCGCGCAAGCATCCGACGTCCGGTCGCCGTTTGGCTGGCAATTATCTTTTGCCTTCTCGGCGGTTTGTGGGGGCTGAACACGGTCGGACGCCTCGAAGACCCGAGTTTCACGCTCAAGACGGCGCTCGTTTTCGTGCCCTATCCGGGCGCGACGGCGATGGAGGTGGAAGAGGAAGTCACCGATGTCGTGGAAAGCGCACTCCAACAGATGAAGCAGCTCGACCGGGTGGAATCGAAATCCATGCCGGGCATGGCCCAGATCACGGTCGAGATCGAGATGACCTATGGGCCCGACGAGATCCCACAGGTCTGGGACGAAATGCGCCGCCGCATCCGCGACATCGAAAGAGAGTTCCCCTCCGGTGCGCAGTCTCCGATCATCAATGACGATTTCGGCGACGTCTACGGCATGTTCTACGCTGTGACGGCCGATGGGTTGAGCGCCTCGGAACAGCGAGACCTCGCGACTAAACTGCGGCGCGGCTTTGTCACCGTCGACGGGGTGGCCAAGATCGAGGTTCAGGGGCTGGCGGAAGAGGAGATCATCATCTCGGTCCCTTCGGCGCGCCTGACCGAACTGGGGCTGCCACCGGACCAGATCCTCGGTATCATCGCCGACGAGAACCAGGTTTTCTCCAACGGCGAGATCAGCGAAGGGCTGTCTCGGCTAGGTGTGTCCGTTCCGCCGGGTTATGTCAGCGTCGAGGGCATTGAGGCGCTGCGGCTCGGCGCCCCCGGAGAGGTCGGGCAGATTGCGCTCTACGACATCGCCCGCGTGGTCCGAGAGGAGACAGAGCGGCCGAGCCAGATCGTGCGTCACAATGGCACGCGAGCTTTCACTCTTGGGGTCTCGGCGCTCGTGGACCGCAACGTTGTCGAGGTCGGCAGATCGGTCGAGGCACGACTGGACCAACTGAAGACCGAATTGCCGGACGGCGTCGAGATCGTACCGATCTATGAACAGCATAAGGTCGTCGACGAAGCGGTCTCGAGCTTTCTTGTCAGCCTCGGTCAATCCGTGGCCATCGTCATCGGGGCGCTGATGCTGACCATGGGTTGGCGCGCGGGTCTGGTGGTGGGTGCCACGCTGGGCCTAACGGTGTTTTCCACGCTGTTTTTCATGTCTGTCTTCGGCATCGAGATGGAACGGATCAGTCTTGGGGCGCTGATCATCGCTATGGGTATGCTGGTCGACAACGCCATCGTGATCGCCGAAGGCATGCTGATTGGCATGGCACGGGGCAAGTCCGCCGAAGACGCCGCCGCCGATACCGAGACCGCGACATCATTTCCTCTGCTTGGGGCTACCGTGATCGGGATCATGGCGTTCTCTGGAATTGGACTGTCGCCAGATGCCACCGGCGAATTTCTGTTTTCGCTTTTCGCGGTTATCGCGATTTCGTTGCTGATGAGCTGGATCCTCGCCGTGACCGTTACACCCTATCTTGGGAAGCTCCTTCTGAAGGCGCCAAAAAACACCTCCAAGGACCCCTATCGCGGCTTCGTCTATTCGGCCTACCGCGGTTTCCTCAGGCTGGCGCTGCGCGCCCGTGTGCTCGTCGTCCTGACGATCGTCGGAATCACGGTCTGGTCGGTCATGGCCTTTGGTCAGGTCAAACAGGCTTTTTTTCCGGCGTCGAACACCCCGATATTCTACGTCGAATTCCAGATGCCGCAAGGCACGGACATTCGAGTCACGAATGAAGAAATCGCTCGGCTGGAGGCGATCATCTTAGGCGAGGAGATCGTGACGGACGTGACGACGCTTGTCGGGCGAGGGGCCAGCCGCTTCATGCTGACCTACAACCCTGAGCAGGCCGATGCGAGCTACGGTCAGCTGATCGTGCGTGCGACCGATGCCACACTCATCCCCGATGTTGCGGCGCGTCTCAATCGTGAACTGCCGGCGCAATTCCCCAATGCTCTTATCCGCGTCGAGGAGATCGTCTTCGGTCCGCCTGCCGGGGCCGATGTCGCCGTCCGGTTTTCCGGACCCGATCCAGTTGTCCTCCGGCAGCTATCGGATAACGCGCTTGCGATCTTCGACGAGGCCGGCACGATCACAAACCCGCGCACAGACTGGCGGCAGCGCGAAATTCTCGTCGAACCCATCGTCGACGAGGCTCGCATGCGGTTGGCCGGTGCGACTCGCGGATCGATTTCCGACACCGTGCAATACGGCACCTCGGGCCTGCGGGTGGGCACCCTGCGCGAAGGCGATGCCGAAATCCCTATGTATCTGCGGCTTCCCGAGGTCGAGCGCGACGGGCTGGACCGTTTGCGCGACCTCTCGGTCTGGTCGCCGGGGGCAAATGATTATGTGCCGATGGCCAACCTCGTCTCCAGCTTTGAGCCCCGCCTCGTCGAGGCGCTGATCCACCGGCGCGACCGGGCGCGAACGATCACGGCTCTTGGCGGCGCGCGACCGGATCTGACTGCGAACGAAGCCTTCAACAGCGTGCGCGACGAGATCGAAGCGATGCGGCTCCCCGACGGCTATTCGATGGAGTGGGGTGGCGAATACGAAAGCCAGCAGATGGCCAACGAAAGTCTCGGCAAGCAGCTTCCGATCAGCCTCATTGTGATGCTGACGATCTCGATCCTGATGTTCAACAAGGTGCGCCAGCCGCTGATATTGTGGCTCGTCGTACCGATGTCGGTCACAGGCATGGTTCTCGGTCTGCTGTTCACGGGGCTCCCGTTCACGTTCACGGCGCTTCTCGGCTTCTTGTCCCTTTCCGGGATGCTGATGAAGAACGCCATTGTGCTGGTGGAAGAAATCGATCAGCAACGCGCCGAAGATGTCGAGGACTATCAGGCGGTGATCGATGGCTCGGTCAGCCGTTTGAGGCCCGTCGTGCTGGCTGCGGGCACAACGATTTTCGGTATGATTCCGCTCATATCAGACGCCTTCTTCGCATCGATGGCTGTCACAATCATGGGTGGCCTCGCGTTCGCCTCGATCCTGACACTGGTCGCGGTGCCGGTATTGTATGCGCTGTTCTTCTTGATCAAGCCGCCTAAACAAGAAAACGCTCCTTCAGGTTCCCCAGCGACAGCCTGAACGCAGATGCAGTTATAAGCGCTTCTCTGAGCGCCCTCGACCCGTCTTAAGGACGTGACCTGCCCCCCGCGAAATCCCTCATCATGATGTAGAGTCTGCCCAACCTTGAAGGAGCAGACGAATGCGAAAGAGCCGTTTTACCGAGGCGCAGATTATCGGGATGATCAAGGAGCAAGAGGCGGGCATGCCGACGGCCGAACTGTGCCGTCGTCACGGGCTGAGCCCGTCCACGTTTTACAAGCTGAAAGCCAAATACGGCGGCATGGAGGTGTCAGAAGCCGCCCGGCTGAAGGCGCTGGAAGACGAGAACACCAAGCTCAAGCGCCTGCTGGCCGATACGATGCTCGACAACGTGGTCCTGAAAGATCTTTTGGGAAAGAACTGACGACGCTGACCAAGCGGCGAGAGGCAGCGCTCAGAGCGATGCGGGATCACGACATCTCGCAGCGCCGGGCCTGCCGGCTTGTCGGTGTCGATCCAAAGACGGTCCGGCGCGAACGCCCGCCGGATTGCCCCGAGATCCGCAAAGAGATGCAGGAGATTGCAGGCAAGCGACGTCGGTTCGGCTATCGTCGGATCGGCGTCCTGCTCGAACGCAAGGGCATGATCATGAACCACAAGAAGCTGTATCGGCTCTACCGGGAGGAAGGTCTCTCGGTGAAGCGACGACGTGGCCGCAAACGGGCCCGCGGCACACGCACACCGATGCCGGAGGCGGCGCGCCCAAATGCGCGGTGGTCGCTGGACTTTCTGTCGGACAGCTTTGGTGCTTCACGCAAGTTCCGCATCCTGGCAGTGATCGACGATTGCTGCCGCGAAAACCTGTGCCTCATGGCCGACACCAGTATCTCGGGAGCCCGTGTCGCCCGCGAGCTGGATGCGCTGGTGCGGGTCTACGGAAAACCAGGTTGCATCGTCAGTGATAACGGCACGGAGTTCACAAGCCGGGCCATCCTGAAATGGGCCGACCAGAACGATGTGCCGTGGCATTACATCGACCCAGGGAAGCCACAGCAGAACGCCTTCATCGAGTCGTTCAACGGCAGCCTGCGCGACGAGCTATTGAACGAGGAGATCTTTGACACCCTGAACGATGCCCGGCGAAAGCTGGCGCTATGGCGATATGACTACAATGCCGTCAGGCCGCATTCGTCGCTCGGAAACCAGACGCCACTGCAAGCGCGCCGAGCGCTTGAGCAATTTGAGGGCTCCGCGCCCGGCGCGCTTGCCCAAACCGAAACCCATGATTATCAAGATCAAACCCGCAGACTCTCGTTATGAACGAGGGACCGAAGGGGGGCAGGTCAGACGGTGTAGGCATGTTCCGTCGCCTCAAGCGCGCCTTCGAGAAAACCGCCGAATGTCGGTGCCGCCAAAGACGAGCGCTTCGTCCCACAGGCCTGAAAGAACGCACCGCAGGCCATAGTTCGGGTGGGCAAAAAAGACAGCGGAACTGCGGCTGGCAGCACGCCAGGCGCACTCCCGCTCCATGGTCTAGGCCTTCAAGGCATGGACCGAGGCCCAACTGCTACGCATTCCCGGCAAGGGCGATCTCGCGAAGGCCTTGAGCTATGCTGAAATCTGGGTGATGCGGCTTGATCACGCGGCGCGGTTTTCGGTGTCGTTCTCGGCGACACCGTCGGTGAATGTGACGCCTTCGATGACCAAAGGCAACTGGTTCGCGCCCTTCAGGCGGCGCCATGTTTTGGCGGCGGTCTGAACGAGCTTGAACACCATCAGCTTCGCTGTCGTTTGCGACAGCGCCCCCTTGGTTCGGACGGTCCTGTGCCGGACGGTGGCGAAGACGCTTTCGATTGGGTTGCCCGTGCGCAGGTGATCCCAATGGTCGGCCGGGAAGTCATAGAACGCCAGCAGCGCGTCGCGGTCTTTTGTCAGGCAGTTTACCGCCTTCTCGTATTTGATCCCATATTTCTCGGCGAAGATGTCCATGGCGGCCTTGGCCTTAGCGCGGGTCTCGGCCTGCCATATCTCGCGCAGGTCGGCCTTCACCGTCGGCTGCATCGATTTCGGGAACTTGTTCAGCACGTTGGCGATCTTGTGGACCCAACAGCGCTGATGACGCGTGCCGGGGAAGACCTCGTCGAGCGCCTTCCAGAACCCCATGGCCCCGTCTCCCACGGCGATCTCCGGCGGGACGGCAAGGCCGCGGGCCTTGATGTCGACCGGCAACTCGCGCCAACTCTGCGCGCTTTCCCGAACGCCGATCTGGAAGCCGACCAGTTCCTTCTTCCCTTCGGGCGTGGCGCCCAGAATGACCAGCATGCACTCGGCCTGCGGCTCCATCCGGGCCTGGAGGTAGACGCCGTCCGCCCAGATGTAGACATACCGCCGCGCCGAAAGATCACGGCGCTGCCAGCGGTCATGTTCCTGCTGCCATTCCCCGGTCAGGCGCGAGATTACGCCCGGCGACAGGTTTGGCGCCTCCGCCCCCAAGATCGCAGAGAGCGCCTCCCGGAAGTCGCCGGTGGAAATGCCGCGCAGGTAGAGGACTGGCAGCAGGGCATCGAGGCTGCGCGACCGCCGCGCCCATTTCGGCAGGATGGCGGAGCTGAACCGCACCTTCTCGTCAGCAGGTCCGGCCGCGCGGTCTCGCACCTTCGGGCGGCGCACATCAAGCGCGCCGATCCCGGTCTGGATGCTTCGCTCCGGCCCATACCCATGCCGGACGATACGCTGCCGGCCATCCGGCAGGACCTCTTCGGCATGCTGAGCGACGAAGGCGTCAGCCTCTGCCCGAAGTGCAGCGGCCAGCATCCGGCGCGCCCCATCCCGGGCAATCTCGGTCAGCGGATCGTCAACAGATTCCGGCTGACGCAGGGCGATGATGTCGGTATTCTTCGTCATAGGCGTATCGTTCCTTCTGGAAGTTCTGGCAGGCTTCGACACCCGCCACGATACGCCGCCTTCTCAAACACCGTCACCCATTTCCCAGCATAGCTCGTTGCGAAGTGGCGGGGGGACAGATATGTCGTGCACGGACAAAAAGTCTGGATTTCTACCGCGCAGGTGGCAGACAAGATGTTGCTTCTGGCCAGAACAACGCGGCTTGAGGATGTGAGCAGCCCGACCGAAGGGCTGAGCCTGTTCTATACAGATCTCGACCGAAATTTCGTTGACGTGCGAGAGATCGAAAAGATGGGTCGAAAGGCTGTCGATTCTAACGAAGTCTTCATCGATGGGTTGCCGATTCCGGCTGAGGACCTGATCGGGGAGGAGGGCAAAGGCTTTAGACAAATTTTGCACGGGTTGAATCCCGAACGCATCCTGGTGGCCGGTGAATGCATCGGTATTGCGCGCAACGCACTGGCGCGAGCGGCGCATTATGCAAACGAACGTGTGATTTTTGACCGCCCGATCGGCCAAAATCAGGGTGTTCAGCATCCACTCGCCAAAGCCTGGGCGCGGGTGGAATCTGCCAATCTCATGGTGATGCACGCTGCAGCCCTCTACGATGCGGGAGAACCCTGCGGCGTCGAGGCGAACGCTGCCAAGCTTTTGGCCGCCGACGCCGCGGTTGAGGCGACCGAAGCCGCGCAAATTACATTTGGCGGATTCGGATACGCCAAGGAATATCACGTGGAGCGACTGGTACGGGAAGCTCTGCTGTTCCGCATCGTACCGGTGACACCGCAGATGCTTTTGTCGTTCATAGCAGAAAAAGCCCTTGGACTTCCAATGTCTTACTGATCTGAGATAACGGGCGGGGCTGGTGGGAAAAGGTGTCTTGACCATTTTTCTAACACCCGTTAGATTACTGGCAACTGCCCCTTAAGGGGAATGGGAGGAGGCGTCATGCATAAGACGCAGTTCGGGTCTTCGAAGGAGGACCTGTCGAAACGTGCAACCGTTTACGCGAGCGATTTATTCAGCGGCAAAACCGTTGTGGTGACCGGCGCTGGAGGCGGATTGGGGCTGGCAATTGCGACCCTGTTCGCGAGGCTCGGGGCCAATCTGGCGATCAATGGACGCAACGAAGAGAAACTGGCTTTGGCGAGGGAGTTCCTCGAAAGTTTCGGGGGTAAAGTCTTCGCTGTGCCAATGACCATCCGGGAGCCTGAGCAGGTCGAGGATTTTGTCGCCAAGACGAACCAGGAGTTCGGGGCGATTGACGTATTGGTGAACAATGCTGGGGGTCAGTTTCCGCAAGCAGCGTTGGAGTTTAGTCCAAAGGGCTGGAATGCGGTCATAGACACCAACCTCAACGGCACCTGGTGGATGATGCAATCCGCGGCGCGCCACTGGGTTGCCAACAAGCAATCGGGCTCCATCGTCAACATCGTGGCCGATATCTGGCGCGGCATGCCCGGCATCGCGCATACCTGTGCGGCCCGGGCAGGGGTAGTTTACCTGTCCAAGTCGGTTGCGGTGGAGTGGGCTCCGCACGGTATCCGAGTGAACTGCGTGGCGCCGGGTTGCTGCGAAAGCAACGGTTTCGGGAACTACCCTCCGGAGGGTTCTGCGACCTTTCAGGACTCCAATCCGATGCGGCACGCCGGGGACGAATGGGATGTCGCTGAAGGGGTTGTCTATATGGCGGCGAATTCAGGGAAATTCGTAACCGGTGAAGTTCTGAACATCGACGGTGGGCAGCAATTGTGGGGGGATCCATGGCCAACGGGGCGGCCGGACTACTTCCGGATTACCTGATGATGGCCGTGAACCTTAGGGGGACAACGGGATCTAGATGACGACAAAGACTAAAACAGCAATCGGAGCCGATGATGGGGCGATACTGGAGTGCAGCGGGGTCGAACGACGGTTCGGCGGCATCGTCGCTGTCACCGGTGTGGACCTTGTTATCCGGCAAGGGGAAATCTTTGGACTTGTCGGTCCGAATGGCAGCGGCAAGACAACACTGACGAACGCAATTACCGGATTTTATCCGCCAAACGAGGGCAAAGTCCGGCTGGCAGGAAAAGACATCACGGGCACAGCGCCTCACAAGGTTGCCAAGCTTGGGGTTGCCAGGACGTTCCAAAATCTTGCCCTGTTCAACGGGATGAGCGTTCTGGACAACATCCTGCTCGGGCGGCACATCCACATGAGCCCAGGCGTTTTGCGTACGGCGCTATATTGGTGGGCAGCACAGCGTGAAGAAATCGAGAACCGTAAAATCGTCGAGGAGGTGATCGAGTTTCTGCAACTCGAGAGCATCCGGCATGAGTTGGTCGATGGTCTTCCGATCGGGTTGAAAAAACGGGTCGAGCTGGCGCGGGCATTGGTGGCCGAGCCACAAATGCTGATTCTCGATGAACCGATGGCCGGCATGAACCAGGAAGAGAAAGGGTATATGTCCCGTTTCATTCTGGATGCCCGTGCCGAACGCGGCGTCAGCGTTCTGCTGATCGAACACCATATGGATGTCATCACCGGCATTTGTGATCGGATGCTGGCACTGAATTACGGTGAAATGATCGCCAGTGGCATCCCCAAGGAGGTTGTGAAGGACCCGCGGGTCATCGAGGCATATATCGGAGGGTCGCATGACTGATTTTACGAAGAACCGGTCTTCAGGCGGCGAAACGATTGGTGCACTTCTGGCGAAGAACGCGTCGCTCCACGGAAAGGATATCGCCCGTCGCGAAAAAGAGCGTGGGATATGGAAAGAAACCACCTGGGCGGAATACGCCCAAGAGGTGGTGGCCTGTGCGGCTGGGCTTGAAAAAATCGGCGTGAAGCCTGGCAAAGCAGTGCTTGTTCTGGGCGATAACCGTGCGCGGCTCTATGGCGGCATGCTGGCTGTTTCGTTGCTTGGTGCCTATGCAATGCCTGCCTATCCCGGCGCGACGCTCGAAGAACTCCGGCACTTTCTTGGCGAAGTGGAGATCGTCGCGGCTATTGCGGAAGATCAGGAACAGGTTGACAAGATCCTGGAACTGAAGGACGCCGGCGCCGAGGGCATCGACCACATCATTTATGATGAAGCGCGCGGTCTTGGCTTCTACGAGGTTGAAGGGCTGATGTCCTGGGATCACCTGATCGAAGTTGGTCAGCACGATCTGAACGAAACCCCGGGCCTGCGTGAGGAACTGCTTAGTCGTGCGAAGCCGGAAGATCCGGCCATTTTTCTGCACTCCTCCGGAACGACGGGCGCGCCGAAGGGCATCGTACTGAGTCAGAAGAACGTTCTTGCTGCTGCTCGGAATGGACATGCGGCGGGTGCCTTCGACGAAAATGAGGAGATCCTCGCGTACTTGCCGATGGCCTGGGTGGGAGACTACGCCATAACCGTTGCCGCGGCACTCCTTTGGCGTTTCACCGTGAATGTGCCTGAGCGCCAGGAAACGGTCGTGCGCGACATGCGCGAGATCGCTCCGACCTTCTATCTGGCGGCGCCGAGAAGCTGGGACCAAATGCTGACGACAATCCAGGTGGGTATCGAGAATTCGACCCCTTTCAAGAAATGGCTGTATCATTTCTTCATGGATCGGGCCATCGCCGCTGAGACACGCAAGCTGAACGGAAAAAGCGGTGGTATATTGGAGCCTTTGGGCCGACTTTTGGGTGAGGCAATTGTTTTCGGTCCGATCAAGGACCAGTTCGGAATGAGCCGCCTCAAGAACGCGTTCACCGGCGGCGAAGCGATCGGCGAAGACACCTTTGTTTTCTACCGAGCCTTGGGAATCAAATTGCGCCAACTCTACGGCCAAACCGAAAACAGCGCGATCAATGCAATTCAGTCTCCGGGTGAAGTGCGCCTTCATACGGTTGGCAAACCCGCGCCCGGCGTCGAGGTGACCATCGCCGAGGACGGGGAGATCTTGGTGCGCTCGGACAGCGTGTTCGAAGGGTATTTCAACAAACCCGAAGCGACCGCCGAAGCGCTTGAGGGCGGGTGGCTGCATACCGGCGATGCCGGCTATCTGGAAGACGACGGACACCTGGTTGTTCTGGGCCGTGTCTCCGAGGTCATGCACACCGCCGACGGTGAACGTTACGTTCCAAACTACATCGAGAACCGGTTGAAATTCAGCCCGTATATCAAGGATGCGGCCGTGATTGGCGCCGGGCTGAAGGAACTGACGGCGATGGTCTGCGTGGATTTCGAGGCCGTGGGGCACTGGGCCGAAGTGAACGGCGTACCTTACGTGTCATATGCCGATCTTTCTCAGCGTGAAGAGGTCGCGACGTTGCTTCGCGAGGCGTTCCAACGGGTCAACAAGGCCGTCACCGAGCCATTGCGCCTGCAACGCTTTGTCAGTCTGCCGAAAGAATTCGACCCGGACGATGGTGAAATCACACGGACACGAAAACTGCGGAGGAAGGTCGTTCAGGAACGCTATGCCGACGTGATCGCGGCGCTCTACGACGGTTCAAAAGAGGTCCATGTAAGCGCGCAGGTGACTTACGAGACCGGGGAAGTAGGGAAGGTCGAAAGAAGCCTTCCCATCAGGGAGGTATAAATGGACTGGGTCTTTCTATCAGAGCTTGCGATCAACGGAGCCTTGACGGGTCTGCTGTATTCGCTATTCGCCATCGGCCTTGTGCTGATTTACAAGGCATCTTCGGTGCCCAATCTGGCGCAGGGCGGGTTGACCATGGTCGGGGCCTATGTGGTCTTGGCGCTGGCGCGCGATGTGGGTTTACCCTTGTGGCTGGCCATCCCTCTGGCTGCGGTTGTCATGTTCGGCCTTGGGTTCGGCATTGAGCGTGTTGCTCTGCGCCGTCTCGCAGGTCGGCCGGTCGTCATGATCTTGATGCTGACACTCGGCCTCGACATTTTCCTGCGGGGTACAACGCTTGCGATTTGGGGCGGGACGTCACGTTCGATGGAGTTGGGCGTCAGCTATGATCCACTGTTTTTGGGCGACATCTTCATCAGCCGCATCCATCTGGTTGGTGCCGGTGTTGCGCTCGCCTTGTTTGTCGCATTCATGCTGTTTTTCCGAACCCGGACCGGGATCAAGTTGCGGGCGATCGCGGATGATTACATGGCTTCGTGGTCGGTAGGTATCTCGGTTGAGCGCGGCGTTGGGTTGTCCTGGGCATTGGCATCCGTTGTTGCCGTCGCCGCTGGCGTCATCTGGGGTGAGATTCAGGGTGTCGATCAGGCGCTGTCGCTGTTGCTTCTCAAAGGACTGACGGTTGCCGTTCTCGGTGGTCTCGACAGTATCCTTGGCGCCGTAATCGCAGGCATCATCCTAGGTGTCGTCGAAAACATTGGCGCTGATTTCCTCGATCCGCTTGTCGGAGGCGGAAGCCGTGAGCTTATCGTCGCTGCCGTGCTCATTCTCACGGTCATGATCCGTCCGCACGGACTATTCGGTCGTCACGACATCGAAAGGGTGTAAGGGATGTTTTACAGACTTTCCGGCGTCCATCACGCCGACTACGTTTCGGACAGCCGTATCTTCAAGGTGCCTGCCGACAGAAATCTGACAGCATTCATCTTTCTGATCGGTCTTGCCGCGCCGTTCATCATTCCGTCGCTTTACCTGAACAGCTACTTGCTTCCCTGGCTGATCTGGACGGCCGCCGCTTTGGGGCTGAACCTGGTGACAGGTTGGGCGGGGCAGCTTCACCTGGGCTATGCCGCGGTCATGGCTGTCGGCGCCTATTCGGCGATCCATGCCGCGCGTTTCGGGGTGCCGTGGGAATTCGCCCTGATCATCGGCGGGTTGACGTCATCCGTGATCGGCAGCCTGTTTGCTTTTGCCGCTTTGCGGGTCAAGGGACTGTATCTCGCCCTTACCACTCTTGCGATGCAATTCGTGATGGACTGGGTTCTGACCCACTCTCCGGCGATCTCGGGGGGCTCACACGCGTCGCTCCAGTCACCGACATTGGCGCTGCTCGGGCAAGAGATTACCACTGATACTGGCTTCTACTATGTCGCCTTCGGCTGGTGTGTGTTGGTGACGATCTTCATGCTTAATCTCAAGCGTACTGGACTCGGTCGCGCCTTGGTCGCTGTCCGGGAAAAAGACTTTGCGGCCGCGATCCTGGGTGTGAACAGTTTCTACTACAAAATCCTCGCATTCGCGACTTCTTCGTTCATCGCAGGCGTCAGCGGTGCGTTGCTTGTTGCCACCTTTTTCTTTCTCGCCGCACCCGAGCAATTCTCGGTTGCCGTTTCGATCCAGGTTCTTGCGATGGTGATTGTTGGCGGCCTTGGCAGCATTATCGGTTCCTATTTCGGTGTTGCCCTGATCCTTCTTGTTCCGGGTATCGTGAATGGTCTCGTCGTCACGCTGAGTGACGGGCTTGGCATGCAGATCGATGTTGAAACACTCGCTCACATCCCGAACGCAGTCTATGGCGCACTGATCGTCATTATCCTTCTGATCGAACCACTCGGTTTGGGAAAACTCTACGGCAACATCAGAGACTATCTGATGGTTTGGCCCTTCGATCAGTTCAAGAAATAGGGGAATGCCGATGCAAGAAAAAGTTGAAGCCCAGAACATTCTATCCATGAACAGCGTCGAAGTACTGTACGACAATGTAATACTGGCGATCAAAGGTGTTTCGGTCCAAGTCCCAAAGGGCGAGATGATCGCACTCTTGGGATCGAACGGAGCTGGAAAAAGTACCACGTTGAAAGCGATCAGCGGTCTTTTGAAGGCCGAGCGCGGACGCATCAGCCGAGGTGAGATAACGTTCCAGGGAACGGACATTACCGAAGCGCCCGCGCAAAAACGCGTCGAGATGGGCATCTGTCATGTCATCGAAGGGCGGCGGGTCTTTGAACATCTGACCCCCGACGAGAACCTGACCGCCGCCGCGCCGCGCGGAATGTCCCGATCGACGCTGAATGCGGAAAAGGACAAGATTTACGCCTATTTTCCACGGCTTGCCGAACGCAAAAATTCCCAAGCAGGCTATTTGTCGGGTGGTGAGCAACAGATGCTTGCCATTGGGCGGGCCCTCGTGACCCAGCCGAAGCTTTTGATGCTTGATGAACCAAGCCTCGGGCTTGCTCCGTTCCTGGTCGAGGAAATCTTCGGCATCCTGCAAAAGATCAATAAGGATGAGGGCCTGTCCGTCCTGCTGGTGGAACAGAACGCCCTGGCAGCTCTGGAGATCGTTTCGCAAGGGTATCTTATCGAAAACGGCCGCGTCGTTATGCACGGCACGGCCGAGGCGCTCAAATCCAACTCCGACATTCAGGAGTTCTATCTAGGCGGCGGAGAGACCGATTTTCACAACGTCAAGCACTACAGCCGACGCAAACGTTGGCTGAGCTAACGTACTATTCGAAAACTGTTCAGGGAGGAAAAAATGAAGAGACTTACCAAAGCGCTGGCAGTATTTTCAATGGTTGGCGGGGCGCTGTTCGGCACCCAGGCGCTGGCCGAGCCATTCAAGATCGGCATCTGCTACGATCTCAGCAAGGCCTATACCTTTGCCACGCCGCAGGTTTCGCAGGCCGCGATGGACCTTGCCAAGCTCATCAACATGAAGGGCGGCATCGGTGGGGAACCGGTCGAAGTCATCGTGCGTGACCACGGGAACGAACCGCAGCGCGGAATCGAGTGCTACTCGAAACTCAGCCGCGAGGGCGTCTTTGTTTTCGATACCCTGTCCACTCCGGTCTCTCTGGCTATCCTGCCGCGGGCCATGGAAGACGGGCGTATCCTGATGCAGTCGCTTGTCGGCCGAGGCGATGCCGTCGACGGCACCGTTTTCGAATGGGTCTATCCGATCGGACCGACCTATTGGGGACAGGCGGCCAATGATGTTGCCTACATAAAGCAATTGCATGATGGCGACTTGTCGGACGTGAAGGTGGGGTTTGTGTATTTCGATTATCCTTTCGGACAGGAGCCGATCGAGATTCTCAAAACCTTGTCCGAAAAAGAGGGTTTCAAGCTTGAGCTTTACCCTGTGCCACTGCCTGGCAGTGACCAGGCCGGTGTGTGGTCCAAGGTGCGCCGGGACAACCCAGATCATGTGATTGTCTGGATGCTTGGCGGTGCGCATGTGGTTGCGTCGAAGGAAATGCAGCGCAATCGCATCCCGATGGACAAATACATTTCCGTCAACTGGCTGAACGAAGTCGATATCGCCAATATTGGCGACGAGGCCGCCAAGGGTATCAAGCGCGGTACCAATGTTGTGGGCGGTCAGGACGTCGCGCTGTATCAGGAGATCATGACCGAGCTCTACGACAAGGGCGAGGGTTCGGGCCCGATTGAGAAGACCCAGGACGTTTTCTACAACACCGGTCTGGCCATGTATTCAATCATGTTCGAAGCCGCGCGCAAGGCGGCAGAACTCGAAGGCCTTCCGATTACCGCAAAGTCCTACAAAGCGGGACTGGAGTCGCTTGAGGGATTCGACGCGAACGGGCTGATGGCCCCCATTACGGTGACGGCCGAAGATCATGGCGGCGGTGGCAAGACCCGGATCGAGATGTGGGACGGGGAGACTTGGGTGCCGCAAACCGACTGGATCTCTGAGTACACGGACGTCGTGTGGGACGTGGTGAAAGAAAGTTCGTCACAATACGAGCAGTGAAAGACTGGTAGCAGGAAGGGCGACGCTACGCGGGGCGGCAGCGGCGTTTACGAAACGGTATCACCGCCCCAAACCAAACCAACGGGAGAGAGAAAACATGAAAGTCAAACAGCACATTAAGGCAGTAGTCCTTGCTACTGCGCTGGCAGCAAGCGCGACTGTGGCCGCAGCGCAGGACAAGGAGCCGATCCGCTTCGGACTCTGCTTCGACCTTAGCAAATCCTACACTTTCATTTCGCCGCAGGTGGCTCAGGCCGCCCAGGATCTGGCGATGTACACCAACGAAAATGGCGGTATCGAAGGGCATCCGGTAGAAATCATCGTTCGCGATCACGGCAACGAACCGCAGCGCGGTGTGGAATGCTATGAGCAGCTCAAGCGCGAAGGTGTGTTCCTATTCAATTTTCTGTCCACGCCGGTCACGAACGCGGTTCTGCCGCGTGCCATGAAGGACGGCAACGTTCTGATGCAGTCCTTCGTTGGCCGTGGCGATGCAGTTGACGGGGAAGTGTTCGAATGGGTTTTCCCGGTCGGTCCGACGTACTGGCAGCAGGCGGCAAATAACGTTGCCTTCATCAAGGGCCAGATGGGCGGTGACCTGAGCAAGGCGAAGATCGGGTTCATCTATCTGGATTATCCCTTCGGTCAGGAACCAATCGAGATCCTGAAAACGCTTTCCGAGAAGGAAGGGTTCGAACTGGAGCTTTATCCCGTGCCGCTTCCCGGTTCGGATCAGGCCGGTGCCTGGAGCAATATCCGCCGTGATAAGCCAGATTACGTGATCAGCTGGCTTCTGGCTGGCGGGCATGTGGTTGCCTCGAAGGAAATGCGCCGCAACCGGTTCCCGATCGACCGTTACCTGTCGGTCAACTGGCTCAACGAGGTCGATATCGCCAACATTGGCGCACAAGAGGCAAAAGGCATTTTGCGCGGAACCAACGTGGCCGGTGGCCAGGAAGTTCCGATCGTCAAGACGATGCTGGAAACCTACTATGCCAATGGCAAGGGCAGCGGACCCGAGAATCTGGTGCGAGACGTGTACTATAACATGGGTATGGCGATTTATTCGGTCGGTTTTGAAGCCGCGCGTATCGCGATTGCCGAAAACGGTTGGCCGATCACACCGGAAAGCATGAAGAATGCCTATGAATCGATCGAGAACTTCGATGGAAACGGCACCATGGCCCCGGTTACAGTGACCGACAAAGATCATGGTGGTGGTGGCAAGACTCGGGTCGAGCAGTGGAATGGCGAAACCTGGGTTCCGCAGACCGACTGGAGCGCCGACTATCTCGACGTTGTGTGGGATGTCATCAAGCACAGCTCCGCGACTTTCAAAGTCGAGTAGGACACAGCTTCCCCGCGGTAAACATATCGCGGGGAAGCTTTACGCACCCAAGTTGTTCAGAGAAACGAAGCAGGTATCATGAGTCCCATTAACGTGAAGATTGAAGATGGCATTGCGACCGTCTGTATCAACCGGCCAGAACGCAAGAACGCGCTTTCTGTGGCGGCGACGAACGGGCTGACCGACGCCTGGGAGAAGATCGAGGCGGACGACAGCGTTCGCGTGGCCATTCTGACGTCGGCCGATTGCGGCGTTTTCAGCGCCGGATTGGATCTGAAGGAAGCTACACAAATCGCACGCGACGAGGGCGTCGATATTCTGACCAAGATGCGCGACCCGTTTCACGAGACCATGCGCGCCTGCAAAAAACCGATCATCGCGGCGATGACGGGGTCGCTGATGGCGGGCGGAATGATGCTGACGCTGAATTGCGATCTGAGGGTCGGTCTCAAGGGAACCAAGGTCGGCATTACCGAAGTAAAGATCGGTCGTGGATCGCCTTGGGCATCGCCAGCATTGTCCATGCTGCCGCAGCCCATCCTTATGGAAATTGTTCTGACCGGCGATTTGATGCCGATCGAGCGCCTGCACGAATACGGGTTCACCAACTATATCGAAGACACTCCCGATGCTGTCCGCGCACGGGCCTTCGACCTTGCCAAACGCATTGCCAGCGCGGCCCCGCTTTCGGTGATTGCGGCCAAAGGCGGCGTTCGCGCGACCATGGACCTGGGCTGTGCGGGTGGCCTGAAAGAGGGCAAGCGCCTGCACGAGGTGGTTTACGCCAGCAACGACGCGATTGAAGGCCCAAAGGCCTTTGCTGAAAAGCGAGCACCCGTCTGGACCGGGACCTGATGGAGACTTGAATGACTGAGCTTATTCGCCTGGACAGGGAAGGCCCTGTCGGAATCCTGCGTTTTCTTCAGCCGACAAAACGCAACCCTTACAGCATCGGGTTCGTCGAAGAACTGGTGGCGCTCCTGCGCGAAGCCGAACGGGACGCTACGATCCGTGCCGTTGTCATGACCGGCGGCGATCATTTCAGCAGCGGCGGCGATCTTGTCGGGTTTCAGTCCGAGATCGCCAAAGGCGCGCGGGCGACGTCGGAAATGGTGGACCTGGTTCACGATGGCGGACGCGCGGCCTATCTGTTTCGCAAACCTCTGATTTCTGCGGTATGCGGCGTGGCTTTTGGCGCGGGCCTCAGCCTGGCCTTGTCGGCGGACATTGTCGTTGCCGCCGAAGATGCCCGGCTGTGCGAAGTATTTGCACGCGTCGGCGGTTGTCCCGACACGGGATCAAGCTGGCTGCTTCAGCAGCGCGCCGGTGCGGGCGTGGCCCGGATGCTTGTGCTCACGGGCCGTGAAATCGACGGGCGCACCGCTAGGGACCTGCGCGTTGTCGAAGAATGCGTGCCGGCCAACCAGGTCGAGGTACGGGCGTTGGAAATTGCCCGCGAGATTGCAACGCACCCGATGTTTGGCGTTCAGACCGCCAAGCGTGTGATGCGCGCCGCAGCCGAGTGCAGCTATCTCGAGGCGCTGGATATCGAGCGCGATGCCCAAAGCGTTTTGCTGTGCGCGCATGACTTTCCCGAGGCGATGAAAGCGTTTTCGGAAAAAAGAGCTCCAGAATTCAAAGACCGTTAGCTCGGTTGAAACCTTATCGCAAAACTCAAGGAGACCACGCCAATGAAGGTACTCGTGCCGGTGAAACGCGTGATCGACTACAACGTGAAGGTCCGCGTCAAGGCGGATGGCAGCGGTGTCGATCTCGCCAACGTCAAGATGTCGATGAACCCGTTCGACGAGATCGCCGTCGAAGAGGCGATCCGCCTGAAGGAAAAGGGCGCTGCCGAAGAGGTCGTCGCCGTCTCGATCGGCGTCAAGCAGGCGCAGGAAACCCTGCGCACCGCGCTGGCCATGGGCGCCGACCGCGCCATCCTGGTGGTTGCCGCCGATGACGTGCACCAGGACATCGAGCCGCTGGCGGTGGCCAAGATCCTGGCCAAGGTCGTCGAAGAGGAAGAGCCCGGCCTGGTGATCTGCGGCAAGCAGGCCATCGACAACGACATGAACGCAACCGGCCAGATGCTGTCGGCGATCCTCGGTTGGAGCCAGGCGACCTTTGCCTCGGAAGTGGGCATCGATGGCGACAGCGCCGTCGTCACCCGCGAGGTCGATGGCGGCCTGCAGACCATCAAGGTCAAGATGCCGACCGTCGTTTCCGTCGACCTGCGCCTGAACGAACCGCGCTATGCGTCGCTGCCCAACATCATGAAGGCCAAGAAAAAGCCGCTGGATGAAAAGACGGCCGCCGACTATGGCGTCGACGTCACCCCGCGCCTGACCGTGGTCAAGACGTCCGAGCCGGCCGAACGCGCCGCCGGTGAAATGGTTGGCTCGGTCGACGAGCTGGTTGCGAAACTCAAGGAAAAGGGGGCGGTGTGATGGCTGTTCTTCTTCTTGCCGAAGTCAACAATGGTGAACTATCGATGGACGCGACCGCAAAGGCGGTCACCGCGTCCAAGGCCCTGGGCGACGTGACGGTTCTGTGCGCCGGCGCGTCTGCCGCCGACGCCGCGAAAGAAGCCGCGACAATCGACGGCGCGGCCAAGGTGCTGGTCGCCGAAGACCCCGCGCTGGGTCATCGCCTGGCGGAATCGACCGCCGACCTGATCGTGTCGCTGGCAGGCGACTACGATCACATCGTGGCACCCGCCACCACCGACGCCAAGAACGTGCTGCCCCGCGTGGCCGCGCTGCTGGACGTGATGATGCTGACCGATGTCTCCGGCGTGGTCGATGCCGACACGTTCGAGCGCCCGATCTATGCAGGTAACGCGATCCAGACGGTGAAATCGGGCGACGCAAAAAAGGTCGTGTCCTTCCGCACCGCCAGCTTCGACGCGGCCGGCACCGGTGGCTCGGCCGCCGTGGAAACCGTGGGCGGCGCATCCGTTTCGGGCCTGTCGGAATGGGTCGAAGACAAGGTCGCCGAAAGCGACCGTCCCGAACTGACCTCGGCCGGTATCGTGGTTTCGGGCGGCCGTGGCGTCGGCTCGGAAGACGATTTTGCGCTGATCGAGAAACTGGCCGACAAGCTGGGCGCCGCCGTTGGCGCATCCCGCGCCGCCGTCGACTCGGGCTTTGCACCGAACGACTGGCAGGTCGGCCAGACCGGCAAGGTGGTCGCGCCTGACCTGTATATCGCCGTCGGCATTTCGGGCGCGATCCAGCACCTTGCGGGCATGAAGGACAGCAAGATCATCGTCGCCATCAACAAGGACGAAGAGGCACCGATCTTCCAGGTCGCCGATTACGGCCTGGTCGCCGACCTGTTCGAAGCCGTGCCCGAACTGACCGAAAAGTTGTAAGTCATTGCAAAAATTATAAAAAGGCCCGCCTGATTTGTCGGGCCTTTTTGTACGAGCCGAATGGGCGGCGAGCGGATCGGACGGACTAGGATGCGCGCGGTCCTAAGCCTTGTGACGCCTCGTCAGAACGGCTCCGGTTCATTGTCAAGAAGCAAAACACTTGTTAGATTTTGGCTCAACACAAGCTTGAATCGATAGGAAAAATTCATGTCTCTGATCAAGAACTCCCCTAGCTGGGCAGTGGATGAACACAAGATGTTCGCCGATAGTACACGCAGGCTTTTCGATGCAGAGATGGCTCCGAAGATTGAAAAATGGGCGGAGCAGGGAATTGTTGACCGCGACTTCTGGAAAACAGTCGGTCAGCAGGGTGTCATGGGTGGCTCGATTGCCGAAGAATATGGTGGGTTCGGTGGCGGCATCGGGTTCGACGCGATTACCGTCTACGAGCAGGGGCGCACCGGTGATACGGGTTGGGGCTATGGGATTCAGTCCATCGTAATCCATTATCTCAACGCATATGGCAGTGAGGAACAGAAGAAAAAGTGGTTGCCGAAACTGGTCAGCGGCGACAGCGTTGCGGCGATTGCCATGACCGAGCCTGGAACGGGCTCTGACCTCCAGAACGTACAAACCTATGCGGAAAAGGATGGCAACCACTACAAGATCAACGGTTCGAAGATCTTTATCACAAACGGGCACACGGCGGATCTCGTTGTTATCGTGGCAAAGACCGATCGCAACGCCGGCGCTAAGGGCGTTTCATTGATCGTTCTGGAAACCGAGGGCACCGAGGGCTTTCGCCGGGGACGGAACCTGAAGAAACTGGGTATGAAAGGTTCGGATACTGCTGAGCTGTTCTTCGAGGATGTGCGCGTGCCCACGGCGAACCTGCTTGGTCCGGAAGAGGGGCAGGGGTTCTACCAGCTGATGAAGCAGCTGCCTTGGGAGCGGCTGATGATCGGCATTACCGCCCTCGGTTTTATTGATTTTGCGATCGATGAAACGGTGAAATATGTTCAGGACCGCAAGGCATTTGGAAGCCGGATCATGGACTTCCAGAATACACGCTTCAAACTGGCGGAATGCAAAACCAAGGCCGAATTGCTACGTTCTTTCGTAAATGACGGGATCGCGCGTCTTGAAGCGGGCGAACTTGATGCGGCCACGGCTTCGATGGCGAAATGGTGGGGCAGCCAGACGCAGAACGAGGTCATGCATGAATGCCTGCAACTTCACGGCGGTTACGGTTTCATGATGGAATACCCCATCGCGCGACTTTATGCCGACAGCAGGGTCCAGATGATCTATGGCGGCACCAACGAGATCATGAAGGAACTGATCGCACGTTCGCTGGATGTTTGATCCGTCGGGTGCCGGGTCGGAGACTAGTCGCCCCCCGGACCGATGATCTCGTCGTTGTGTTCGCCCAGTCCGGGGGCGGGGCGCAGGTCATGCCGCGCCGGTGTCGCCGAGAATCGAATGGGCGGGCGTGTCATCCAGATCGTACCTTCGGTGGGGTGTTCGACCTTCTGAAAGAAACCGGTTACGGAAAGGTGCGGATCGTTCGGCAGATCCGACAGGGTGTTCACCGGCATGGCGGGAATGTCGGCCTGCTCCATCAGGGCCAGCCAGTCGGCGGTTGTCCGCGTCAGCGCAATCCGAGCAACCATGTCGTAAAGGGCGCCGATGTTACGGCTGCGGGTGTCCATGTCGGTGACCCAGACGTGGTTGATCATGTCGTCGCGCCCGACCGTCTTGAAAAACCGCGCCCATTGGGCGTTGGTATAGGGCAGGATCGTGATGAACCCGTCCGCCGTCTGGAGCGGGCGGCGGTGCGGCACCAACATGCGGGCATATCCGAAATTCCTCGGCACCTCGTCGAATGTCGCGCCGTCCATGTGTTCGGCCAGCAGAAACGCCGTCAGCGTTTCGAACATCGGCACCTCGACATGCTGTGCCTGGCCCGTGCGTTCCCGATGAAACAGGGCTGCCATGACGGCATAAGCCGTGGTAACACCGCCAAGCTTGTCGGCAAGAATGGTCGGGGAATAATCGGGTTTTGCCTCTGGATCGCGAAGGGTGGGCAGGCTGGCCAAACCCGAAACCGCCTGGACGATGTCATCAAAGGCCGGTTTCGAAGCGTAAGGCCCGTCCTGCCCGTATCCGGTTGCAGAAACCGTGATCAGGCTCGGGTTCTCGTTCCGTAAGGTTTCCGGATCCAAAGACAATCTGGCAAGCGCCGCGGGCCGGATGCTTGAAATCATCACATCGGCATCGACCAGCAACTTGCGCAGACGGTCGCGATCGGCTTGCGTTTTCAGGTCGAGTACGACGCTGCGCTTGTTGCGGTTGGCCCCTAGAAACGCAGCGCCCATCAACCTGTGCCGCGATGGCTGAACCTGGCGCAGAAGATCGCCCTCGGGCGCTTCCACCTTGATCACATCCGCTCCCAGATCTCCCAGCATCTGCGTGGCCAGAGGACCGAAGATGATCGACGTCAGGTCGATGATCCTGACGCTTTGCAGGATTGCGGTGTTCTTTGCATTGGTCATGGGTTGATTTCCTGTTCTAGGAACGAGAACCGAATTCCGCGCGAATGGCCGCTCCATCGGCGTCCAATGCGGGGGACGGTCCGATCGCGGCTTCGGTGCTGCCGCGTCGTATCGGGGGCATTGCGATGCTGACAGGTCCCGAGGGCGTGCCGATGGTCGCCCGATCAAGTTGCGGGTGATCCGACAGCGCGGCAACGTCGTTCACCGCCGCCGATGCAATGCCCGCGCCATCGAGCAGCTTCAACAATTCGGCACGTTCGTGCGCGCCGAACACGGTCTTGATAAGCTCTTCGAGTTCCGATTTGTGCGCGATCCTGGCTGAATTATCATGGAATCGCGGATCATCGGCCAAGGCCGGGTCGCCGAGAATCTGTACGCAGAACCGGTTCCATTCGCGGCTGTTCTGGACCGAGATGACGACCTGTTCACCGCCTCGGCAGTGGAATGCGCCGTAGGGGCATATGACAGAGTGACCAAGCCCGGTTCTGGGCGTGGGCTGATTGGCATAGTCGTGAAAAAGAAGCGGAACCGCCATCCAGTCCGCCATGACGTCGAACATGGCCACCGAGAGGCCGCTGCCCTTGCCGGTTCGATCACGCCCGACCAGCGCTTCGCAGATCCCGGCATGGGCTGTCATGCCGGTGGCGATATCGCAGACCGACACGCCGACCCGCCCCGGTCCATCCGGCGTGCCGGTCACCGATGCCAGGCCGCTTTCGCATTGCACCAGAAGATCATAGGCCTTGGCGTTGCGCATCGGGCCGTCCTCTCCGTAGCCGGTGATGTCGCAGGTCACCAGACGCGGAAACCTCTCTCGCAGACTTGCGGAATCGAGCCCGAGCTTGGCCAGCGCGCCGGGCAGCAGGTTCTGAATAAACACATCCGCGTTTTCCAGCATCCTGAGCAGGATTTCACGGTCTTCGTCGGCTTTAATGTCCAAGGCGACCGATTCTTTGCCTCGGTTCAGCCATGTGAAATAGGCGCTTTCACCGTTGGCGGCGGTATCGTAGGCGCGGGCGAAATCGCCGGCTCCCTTGCGTTCGATCTTGATCACACGCGCGCCGGCATCGGCCAGCCGCGAGGAGCAAAAAGGCGCGGCGACTGCCTGTTCCAGCGCAACGACGAGTTTGCCGGAAAGGGGGGCTAAATCTGAACCTGGCATGAGTTTCTCTCAATTGATCCTGAAAGGTTGACTAAATCTAACAATTGTTAGAAACATAATCAATACGATTAGACAAAGACTGGATCGCTTGAAGGAGAACGCCGGTGCAGGACGCCAAACGACCAGACCAGTTTTTCCAACGCGCGCTGGCAGAGGGAGAGATCCTGCTGCCCAAGTGCGACGACTGCGGGGGATATCACTTTTTCCCGAGAGTCCTGTGTCCCCATTGTCATGGCAGCGCGATTTCTTGGAAGAAGGCTAGCGGCAAGGGACGGGTCCACACCACAACAGTTGTGCGCCGAAAGCCCGAACGGGGCGGCGATTACAACGTATGCGTCGTCGAGCTGGATGAGGGTGTCCGGATGATGAGCCGGGTCGAGGGCATTGCTCCGGGTGAGGTCGCCATCGACATGCCGGTAACCGCCTTCGTGGGCGAGGCCGAGGGTGTTCCGGCCGTGCTTTTCAAGCCGTCGGAGGGATAAGCCATGACCACTGAACTTCGGGGGAAATCCGCCATCGTAGGTACCGGTCATGCCGGTTTCGGAGAAGCCCATGGCCTGACGGCCTATGATGTCATGGCGCAATCTGCGCTTGCGGCGCTTGGCGATGCCGGGCTGAAACTGTCCGACGTCGACGGGCTGTTTTGCACCATGATGGAAGACAGCATGCCGGCGCTTATGGCGGCGGAGTATCTGGGCATCCAGCCCCGTTTCATTGATGGCACGATGTCGGGCGGTTCGTCTTTCGTAAACTACCTGACGTCCGCGACCATGGCGCTGGACGCCGGTCTGTGTGATGTCGCGCTGATTGTTTATGGCTCCAACCAGCGCACCGCGTCGGGCAGACTCGTGACCGCTTCACGTCCGCCGGCCTACGAGGCGCCGTATAATCCGCGCTATCCGATCTCGGCCTATGCGATGGCGGCGGCGCGGCACATGCATGAATATGGCACCACCCGCGAACAGCTGGCCGACGTGGCCGTTGCTGCGCGGGCCTGGGCGCAGCACAACCCCGAAGCGTTCGAGCGCGGCCCGCTGACCCGCGAGGACGTGTTGGGTGCGCGCATGGTGGGCGATCCATTGACCGTGCGCGACTGTTGTCTTGTCACCGACGGCGGCGGCGCGATCGTAATGGTCCGCGCGGACCGCGCCCGGGATTTCCCGAAGGCGCCTGTCTATGTGCTGGGCAGTGCTGCGGCAAGCTCGCACCGGCAGATTTCGCAGATGAAGGATTTCACCGTGACCGCAGCCCGCGACTCGGGCGCGCGCGCCTTTGCGACGGCCGGCGTGACCCCTGCGGATATCCAGGCGGTCGAGCTCTATGATGCCTTCACCATCAATACCATCCTGTTTCTTGAAGATCTGGGGTTCTGCGCCAAGGGCGATGGCGGGGCCTTTGTCCAGGGCGGGCGCATCGCGCCTGGCGGGGCCTTGCCGGTGAACACGAATGGCGGAGGCCTGTCCTGTGTGCACCCCGGGATGTACGGTATCTTCACAGTGATCGAGGCTGCTCGTCAGATCCGTGGCGACGCGCCGGGCATTCAGTTGAAGGATATTGATCTGGCGCTGGCGCATGGCAACGGCGGTGTGCTGTCCAGTCAGGTCACGGCCATACTTGGATCGCAAAACACGCTCTGACGGCAACTAAGGGAGGAAAGATCATGCCACTGGATTTCGAAGCACTTTCGAATTGGGATTTCGAAGAGATCAAGCAGACTCTGACCGAGCGGGATACCATCCTTTACGCACTCGGGCTGGGGTTCGGCGAAGATCCGACAGACAAGAAAGAACTGGCCTTTGTCTATGAGGACGGTCTGAAGGCGGTTCCCTCGATGGCGGTCATTTTGGGGTATCCCGGCTTCTGGCTGCGCGATCCCAAGACCGGCGTAAACTGGCAAAAAGTGCTGCACGGAGAACAGTGGCTCGACATCTACAAGCCGCTGCCGACACATGGCCGGATTGTCGGCCGCAGCCAGATCGACTTCATCTCGGACAAGGGCGAGGGCAAGGGCGCTGTGATCTATCAAAGCCGCGAGATCATCGACGCGGACAGCGGCGACAAGCTGGCACGCGTCGCGATGTCGGCCTTCGCCCGGGGCGACGGCGGATTCGGCGGCGAGAACAGGCCCGGCCCGACGCCGGCGGTGCTGCCGGACCGGGTGCCCGATCACATATGTGATATCGAGACGCTTCCGCGCCAGGCGCTGATCTACCGGCTCAGCGGCGACATGAACCCGCTGCATGCCGACCCCGATGTCGCGCGGTCGGTCGGGTTCGACCGCCCGATCCTGCACGGTTTGGCGACCTATGGTCTGGCCGCCCGGGCGATTCTCAAGACGTTGCTGGACTATGATTCTGCCCGGCTTGTCGGTCTGGATGTTCGGTTCTCGGCTCCGGTCTATCCCGGCGAAACCGTGCGGTTCGAAATCTGGGAAGAGGACGGCGAGGCCCGGTTTCGAGCGTCTATTCCTGCACGCGACGTGGTTGTTCTGAACAACGGCGCGGCGCGCTTTGCCTGAGGCAGTGAAGATGGCTCAACCGCTCAAGGATATCCTGGTGCTGGATTTCAGCACACTTCTTCCCGGTCCGATGGCGACGCTCATGCTGTCCGAGGCTGGCGCCGAAGTGATCAAGTTCGAACGGCCCGGAGCCGGCGAGGACGCGCGCCACACGGAGCCAAAGATCGACGGAGAGAGCATCGGATTTGCTGTGTTGAACCACGGCAAGCGATCGGTGGCCATCGACCTCAAGTCAAGGGGCGCAGTGGAACGTCTGCGCCCCTTGATCGAGAAGGCCGATGTTCTGGTAGAGCAGTTTCGTCCCGGCGTGATGGACCGGCTGGGGCTTGGTTATGAAGCGGTGCGAAAGATCAATCCCGGTCTCATCTATTGTTCGATCACCGGCTATGGCCAGACCGGACCAAAGGCCAGCGCCGCCGGCCACGATCTCAACTACGTCGGTGATGCGGGTATCCTGTCGCTCAGTCGCGGACCGGATGACCAGCCAACAGCCCCGTTCGGGCTGGTCGCCGATATCGGAGGCGGAACCTATCCTGCGGTGATGAATATCCTGCTGGCCCTGATTGCGCGGCAGGCAAGCGGGCAGGGGACGCATCTGGATATCGCAATGGCCGAGGGGGCGTTCGCCTTTGCCTATTGGGCCCATGCCGAAGGTGTGATTGCCGGGCAGAACATCGAAAGCGGTGGCAGCCGTCTGACGGGTGGCCTGGCCCGGTATCGGCTTTATACGGCTGCGGACGGGCGTCAGATCGCCGTCGGCGCGTTGGAAGAAAAGTTCTGGCAGTCGTTCTGCGATGTCATTGGTTTGCCTGTGGCCCTTCGCGATGACTGGTCCGATCCAAATGCCTGTGCCGCAGAGGTTGCACGTCGTCTGAGGGAACACCCCTCGACCCATTGGGAGCCTTTGCTGGCTGCGGCAGATTGCTGCTGTTCGGTCGTGAAGACGCCCGCCGAGGCGGCGCGTGACCCGCATTTCAAAGCGCGTGACGTGTTCGGGCGGACCGTAAAAATCTCCGGCCGGGACGCGCCCGCTTTGCCGCTGCCAATTGCCCCGGAGTTCCGTTCTTCCGGAAATTCGGTCGGAGTTGCAGCCACTCTGGGCGAAGACAATCCGCGTTATGGCGTGGACCAACCGAAAACAGAGTAAATCCCGTTGACGGGCAGGATTTGAATCGGTAATCTAACATTTGTTAGAAAAAGGGGGGGCCAATGGACAAGTCTGACGATGACCTGCCGACTGAAGCTGAGCGTTATGTCATGCCATCGCGCTTTGTGGAAAGCGATAGCGTGGAAGTGCAGGGTTTCGTGACATCGGCTTTGCGTGATCTTCCTGTGGACGCAACCAATCGAGACAAGGCGATCCGCCTGTTCGAAGCGGTGCGCGACGATATTCGCTATGATCCCTATTGTTTTGCGCTGGATGAGGACTCTTACCGTGCCAGCCGTATCGCTGGCGCGGAAGCGGCGTTTTGCGTTCCCAAGGCAATTCTTCTGGCGGCTTGTTTGCGTGCTGTGGGTATCCCCGCCGCTCTGGGGTTCGCGGATGTGCGCAACCACCTGAATACACCCAAGTTGCAGGAGTTGATGGGGACCGATCTCTTTATCTACCACGGCTATGTTCAGCTGTGGTTGGGGAATGAGGCCTACAAGGTGACACCTGCATTCAACATGGAACTGTGTGAAAGATTCGGGGTCAAACCCCTGGTCTTCGACGGCTATCACGACGCGCTCTTTCATGAGTTCGACGAACAGAATCACCGGCACATGGAATATGTGAACGACCGTGGTCTCTATTTCGACGCGCCGATGGGTGAGTTCCTGATGGCGTTCAAGGAAACCTATCCGAAGCTGGAAGAATTCAACCGCATCCGGATATCCAAGGATGCGAGCGGATACGATGACGGTTTCGCAAAGGAGGGTGCCTCTTGAGGTATCTGGAAGACTTCTCGCCGGGCCAAGTCTATCGCTTTCGCAGCGCTCCGATGAGCGCGGATTCGATAAAGGCCTTTGCCAAGGAATGGGATCCGCAGCGGCTGCACACCGATGAAGACTATGCAACCGCCATACATGGCAGCCTGATCGCCTCGGGCTTTCAGACCATGCTTGAGGTGTTCAAGCCGGTCATGACCGAGATGATGGTCGATGTTGCCAATATCGGCGGCATGGGCTTTGACAATTTGCGCTGGCTGCGGCCTGTGCACCCGAACGAACCCCTTGATGTCGAACTGACGGTCAACTCGGTCACACCGTCAAAAAGCAAGCCCGACAGAGGTGTTTTGCACTATACGCTCAGCGCCAAAAACCCCGAGGGCGAGGTCGTTTTTTCGACCGACACCCCTGTGATGATCCAGCGAAAACAAAATGACACAAACTGAGTTCCTTTCCAGCGAACAAGAAGACCTTCGCCTGTTGCGCGAGAGCGTGCGCACGTTGTTTGAACGGGCGGGCGGAAGTGACAGAGCCCGACAACTCCGTGATGCCGGGGGCGGTTTCGATCCGGAGATGGTCCGGGAACTGGCCGAGGCCGGTGTTTTCGGCGTGGCGGTGCCCGAAGATCAGGGCGGGCTTGGCATGGGCCTAGCCGCCGGGGGTGTCATCGCCGAGGAAGTCGGCCGTGTGTTTGCCCCGGAACCGGTCGTGTCGACGATAGGTCTGAGCCTCGGCCTTCTGCGCCGCCTTTGTCCGGATCATCCGAAGATGGCACAGCTCATCGGCGGCGAAATTTCATTGGCGGTTGCCTGGCAGGAACGCGGCCCCGACGGGGCGCCTGCCGATGCGACCTGCCGATACGCGGACGGAAAGCTGACCGGTGGCAAGGCCTGGGTCGTCGGTGCGATCGGTTCGCACGGGTTCCTTGTCGTGGCCGAACAGGATGATGGTCCGGTTCTGGTTCTGGCTGAGGCAGACGCGCAGGGGCTTGTCATCGACAAGCGGACGCAGGCGGATGGCAGCTCTCTGGGCGAGCTTTCGTTTTCGGGAACTCCGGCCGCGGAATTGGCCAGCAGCGGTGCGGTTCTCACTGCACTGGCCGAGGCTGTCGCCGATGCAACGGCGCTTGCCGCGGCCGAGCTTGTCGGCGTGAGCGAGCGCGCCTTCGAGATCACGCTCGACTACATCAAGACGCGGGAGCAGTTCGACAAGCCGATCGGATCATTCCAGGTCATCCAGCACCGTGCCGTCGACCTCAACGTGATGTGCGAGGTCGCGCAGGCCGGAGTGCGGGAGGCGCTTGCGCAGATGGACAGCGAAACCGATCCAAAAGTCCGGGCGCGGCTTGCCAGCCGGGCCAAGGCTCGCGCGGTCACCGCCGCCAAGAAGATCACGCGCGACGCCATCCAGCTGCACGGGGCCGTCGGTTATACCGACGAGTTCGACATCGGGCTTTATCTGAACCGAGCGCTGGTTCTGTCCGCTTGGCTGGGCGATGACGCCTACCACAGACGGCTTTGGTTCGAGGCGCGAGAACAGGAAGGAGCCGCACAATGACCGACTGGAACGCAATGAGCGATGCGGATTTCCGCAAGGAAGTGCGCGCGTTCTTCGAGGCGGAATATCCCGAAGAGCTGCGCCACCTGCCGCACCGACCGAAGTTCGCCGAGATCGAACATTGGCACCGCAAGCTTCACGCCAAGGGCTGGGTTGCGCCAGCCTGGCCCGCTGAATTCGGCGGTATGGGCCTAAACGCTGCTAAGCTGCTGATCTTTTATGAAGAGCAGCAGCGCTGGGGCGTCAATCGCGGTCGCGACATGGGCGTGCAGATGGTCGGGCCCCTGATCATCAAATTCGGCACCCAGGACCAGAAAGACTATTGGCTGCCACGTATTCTGAGCTGCGAGGACATCTGGTGCCAGGGCTATTCCGAGCCCGGTGCCGGGTCCGATCTTGCCAATCTGCGCACACGCGCGGAAATTGACGGCGACGATTTCGTCATTAACGGCCAGAAGATCTGGACGACGATGGCGCATGATGCCACGCACATCTTCATGCTGGTGCGCACCGATCCCGATGCGCCGAAGAAACAGCAGGGCATCAGTTTCCTTCTTGCTCCGATGGATCAGCCGGGGATCGAGGTGCGCACGATCACCACCCTTTCGGGTGAGACCGAATTTTGCGAGGTGTTCTTCGACAATGCCCGCACTCCCCGGGAAAACCTGGTCGGCGAACTGAACAAGGGCTGGACGATGGCCAAGGCGCTTTTGAGCTTCGAGCGCATCTTCATCGGCTCGCCAAGTCTGGCCCAGAACGCTCTGGGACAGCTTGAAAGCTTTGCCCGTGGCCGTGGCGCGTTTGACGATCCGGTGTTCCGTGACCGCTTTGCCCAAGCGGCACTGGATGTGGAAGATCATGCCGCGCTTTATGCCCGTTTTGCAGATCAGCTCAAACGTGGCGAGACGCTCGGTGCGGATGTGTCCATGCTGAAGATCTGGGTGACTGAATGCTTCCAGCGCATCACCGAGCTGATGATCGAAGCAGCCGGTCCCGATGGCGGCTCCATCGGGCCGCTTCAGGTTGGCAATGTTAGCGTCGACGTTTTGTCGAGCTTCTACAAGGCCAGACCTACCACGATCTACGGTGGATCGAACGAAATCCAAAGAAACATCCTGTCCAAGGCCGTCCTGGGACTGCCTGGCTGAACCCATACCCTGAGGAGGAAAAGACCTATGTCGGAGCGTTACGCAAAGTACGACAAACTGAAATTTGACTACCCGGCGGATCGCGTCCTGCGCATCACGTTCGACCGGCCCGAGACATTCAACTCGGTCGATGCCGAAACCCACACCCAGATGACGGACATGTGGATCGACATCGACCGCGACCCCGACATCAACGCGGTCATCGTGACCGGCGCGGGCAAGGCGTTTTCGGCGGGCGGCGATTTCAGCCTGATTGAGAAGATGATCGGCGACTCGCACGAGATCATGAAGACGTGGAAAGAAGCCAAGGATCTCGTCTACAACATCATCAACTGCAACAAGCCGATCATTTCCGCGATCAATGGCCCTGCGGCAGGCGCGGGCCTTGTGGTTGCCATCCTGGCCGACATCTCGATCGCCGGGAAACGGGCAAAGATTGTCGATGGTCATCCGCGTCTGGGCGTTGCCGCTGGCGATGTCGCGGCGATTATCTGGCCGCTGCTGACCTCGATGGCCAAGGCGAAATACTATCTGATGACCTGCAAGCCGGTGTCGGGCGAAGAGGCCGAGCGCATCGGTCTGGTGTCAATGTGCGTCGAGGATGACGAGCTTCAGCAGATCGCTTTGGACACGGCTGTCGAACTGGCCAACGGCTCGCAAAGCGCGATCCGCTGGACCAAGTATTCGCTGAACAACTGGCTGCGCCAGGCCGGGCCGATCTTTGATGCGTCGACCGCGCTGGAGATGCTTGGTTTTATGAGCGAGGACGTCAAGGAAGGTGTGTTGTCGCACCGCGAGAAGCGCGCGCCAAACTTCCGCAAGGACTGCCCGCTTTAACGCCCGATTGGACGAGGAGGCATGGAAATGTCTGATGATATCTACAAAGATATAGCGCAAGCCTATGCCGCTGCGGCCGAAAAAGCTCCTGGCCTGAAATCGCGATTTACGGCTGCCGGATTCGATCCGGCAGCCGTCACATCGGTGGCGGACCTCTCGCGACTTCCAGTGATGAAAAAAGAAGAGCTTCTGAAGATCCAGCGCGAGAACCCGCCTTTCGGCGGATTCCTTGCCTCGGATCTGAAGGATATTGGACGGATCTACGTGTCCCCTGGCCCAATTTTCGAGCCGGCCCTTTCGGGCGAGGGAGGTCATGGCCTGGACCTGCTTTTCAAGGCGGCAGGCGTGGGGCCGGGGGATATCATCCTGAACACCTGGATGTATCATCTTGTGCCCGCAGGCTTGCTGTTCGACGAAGCGGCACAGGCCGCAGGTGCCACGGTGATTCCCGGCGGCGTGGGCAATACCGAGCTTCAGGCGCAGATCATCGTCGAAACCGGCGTGACTTCGATCTGCGCCTCGACCGCGTTTTTCCTGACGCTGGCGGACAAGGTGATCGAAACCTATGGCCGCGACGCATGGAAGGTGAAGACAGCCTTCCTCGGCGGTGAGATGGGCGACTGGATGGCCAAGCGCCGCCGGATCGAGGCCGAATACGGCGTGTCCACCTGGGCCGCCTATGCCACCGCCGATCTAGGCCTTGTCGCCTATGAGGATGGCGGCGAAGGCTATCTGGTTCATCCCGACCGCGTGGTGCAGATCTGCGATCCGGTCAGCGGCGAACAGGTCGCCCATGGCGAACCGGGCGAGGTTGTCGTGACCGCGCGCGATGCCACCTGGCCGATGATCCGGTTCGGCACCGGCGACAGCGCCTTTGCCCTGGAAAGCAACGCGGATGGCACCGTCAGCCGGATTTCAGCATTGCAGGGACGGGTCGGGGCAGCGGTCAAAGTGCGCGAGATTTTCGTTTATCCGCGCGTGGTTGAAGAAGTTGTCATCGGCACGCCGGGCGCAAAGGCCGCGCAGGCCGTGGTAACGCGCGAGAACGATCGCGACATGATCCGCCTCTCGCTTGTGCTGGAAGACGGTGCCGACGCTTCTGCTGCGGAAGCAGCCGCCGCCAAAAACTTCAAACTGCATACACGAATTCGTGTCGACGAAGTGAACATTGTTTCGGAACTACCCGAAAATGCAGAACTGATCGTCAACCAAAAGGACCGCTAAGATCGGGTCTCGATCATTCGCGACAACCGCAGAAACAGATGGGCGGCCGGGCAACCGGCCGCCCTCTTTCGTCAGGAACAGAGCGCATCTTTGGCGACCTGGTATTCCCGGTCGAGACGGTCGACGTAGTCCGCCGTGGTCATCACCTCTTTCACCGCTCCGATCCCCTGACCGCTGCCCCAGATGTCACGCCAGGCCTTGGGGCGAATGTCGCCGGTGGCCAGATCGAGTTTGTTGCCGATCCCGGCCAGGTTGTCCGGATCGAGACCGACCGCCCGCACCGACGGTTTCAGATAGTTGGCATGCACGCCGCTGAAATAGTCGGTATAGACAATATCATCGGCCCCGCCTTCGACGATCATTTGCTTGTACTCCTCCGACGCGACCGCCTCGGTCATGGCAATGAAGGGGGATCCGATATACCCAAAATCCGCACCCATGGCCTGCGCCGCCAGAATTGAGCGCCCGGTCGCGATGGACCCGGACAGGGCAAGCGGACCATCGAACCATTCCCGGATTTCCTGAACCAGCGCAAAGGGTGACAAGGCCCCGGCGTGGCCGCCAGCGCCGGCGCAGACCGCGATCAGGCCGTCGGCGCCCTTGTCGATCGCTTTCCTGGCGTATTTGTTGTTGATTACATCGTGCAGTACAGTGCCGCCGCACTCATGTGCCGCCTGGTTGACGTCTTCCCGTGCGCCCATTGATGTGATCCAGACAGGCACTTTCCAGCGCGCACATATTTCGACGTCCCGCTCAATCCGATCATTCGATCGATGGACGATCTGGTTGACCGCGAATGGCGCGGCGGGCCGATCGGGATTGGCCTGATTGTGCGCGTCAAGCTCTTCAGTGATGCGCTTGAGCCAGGCTTCAAGCAGCGGCGGTTCACCTTCGGACTCGCGTGCGTTCAGCGCCGGAAAGCTGCCGATGACGCCGGCTTTGCACTGGGCGACGACAAGATCCGGCCCGGACACCAGGAACATGGGCGAGCAGATCACAGGCAGGCGCAAGCGGCCGAGAGGGGTGTCGGAGTACATTGTCTATTTCTTCTTTGCTGTTTCAACAGGGGGTGCCGAGGCCCGTAGCCGTGACGGGCGCGCATGGGAAGGGAAGCCGAAAAAACGTGCCAGCAGACCGCAAGGAAATACACAGAACGGGTGAATTTTACACATGTCTGATTTTCCGCACCGGACTATTGCCCGTCGCTCAATGCCACTCCTATCGTGTTCCATGCTAGCCCATTCCTGGGAGGAGGAAGCGGTGCCATTGCTCTACAGCCGCTCGGAAAGCGTTGGTCGGATGACTTTCGATTTTCCCGAGAAGAAGAATGCCCTTGATCAAGACGCACGCAAAGAGATGGAACGCATCGTCACCCAGGTGCGCGACGATGACCGCGTGCGCGCGCTGTTGATCACGGGTGCCGGGGGCGCGTTTTGCGCCGGAGGCGATATCAGCACCTTCGCCGGTTCTTCGCCTGTGGCCATGCGGGACCGCATGAAACAACAGCACCGCGTAACCCGGATGCTATATGATCTTGAAAAGCCGGTCGTCGCGGCGGTTGCCGGGCCGGCCTTTGGCGTGGGGTTCAACATTGCGCTTCTGGCTGACGTGATCCTGGCCGCGCCCTCGGCCCGCTTTTGCCAGGCCTATGCGCGCGTGGCGATCGTGCCCGACGGTGGCGGGCTTTACTTGCTGGCGCGGACGGTCGGGACGCAGCGGGCGAAGGCGATGTTCCTGACGGCCCAGGTGATCGATGCCCAAGAGGCGCACGACCTTGGGATCGTCCACGCAATCCACGAAGAAGACGCGCTCGACGCAGAGGCCGATGCGCTGGCCGTGCGTCTGGCCGAAGGGCCGACCCGAGCCTTTGGGCTGGGCAAGTCGATGCTGAACCGTGGCATGGATTGCGATTTCGCGACCTATCTCGAGATCGAGGCAACCGCCGAAGCCCATATCATGCAGACCGCAGATCACCGCGAGGCGGTCGCCTCTTTCAAGGAAAAGCGCCCGCCGGGCTTTGTCGGATCATGAACGCGGCGCCCGATTGTGGCCCGCTGGCCGGTCTTCGGGTGATCGACCTCGGGCAGGTCTACCTTGGGCCCTATTGCGGTCTGATGTTCGCGCTCATGGGGGCCGAGGTCATCAAGGTCGAGCCGCCCGGCGGCGACAGTATCCGCGGCATCGCGGGCGGGCGCGAGAACCCCGCAGCGATGATGCTCAATTCCAGCAAACAGAGCGTGACGCTTGATCTGGGGTCCGAGGGCGGGCGCAGCGCCCTGCTGGCGCTGGCAGATTCGGCCGATGTTCTAATCGAGAATTTCCGTCCCGGTACGATGGAGAAACTGGGGCTGGGGTGGGAAACACTCTGTGCCCGCAATCCGCGCCTGGTCATGGGGTCAGGAAAGGGTTACGCGGCCGATTCCGTCTATCGCGATGCGCCGGCGATGGATTTTCCTATTCAGGCCCTGACCGGGCTGATGTCGGTGACCGGGTTTCCCGATGGTCCGCCGGTGAAATGCGGCGCAGCGATCACCGATTTTCTGGGCGGTATCCACCTTTTTGGTGGCATTATGGCGGCGTTGCATGCGCGCGGCGCGACAGGGCGCGGGGACTTTGTCCAGATCGCGATGCAGGACGTCACGCACCACGCGCTGGCGTCGAATATCGCAAGCTATCTGCTGGCGCCTGACGGGTTCGCCGACCGGGCCGGCAACAGTCAGGCCGTGCTCAAGGTCGCACCCTACGACCTGTTTCCGGCGCGCGACGGGCAGGTGGCCATCATGTGCCTGAATGATCGCCACTGGCAGCAGCTGACCCGGGCCATGGGTCGCCCTGATCTGGCCGAAGATCCCGAACTGGCCGCGGGACCCGCGCGCTGCGCGCGGCGTGCCCAAGTCGATGGCTGGGTGACGGCGTGGACCTCAAGTCAGACCCGCGCCGAGATTTTCGCGGCCCTGAGCAGCGCACATGTGCCGGGCGCCCCGGTGCGCACGCTCGCTGAGGTGGTGTCGGACGATGACATGCGCGCCCGCGGCATGATCCATGACCTTCCGCATCCAGACCTGGGCACGGTCCCTGTTCCAGGGCTGCCGATGCGTTTCGCGGCTCACCCACAGGTCGCCCCTATCCCCGCACCAACCGTAGGCGCCGATACGGCGCGCATCCTGGCCGCGCTGGAACAGGACCTGCCCTCTGCTCAATCAAAGGACACCTACTGACATGTTCAAGCTCGATCCGGAATTGGAGGATTTTCGCAACGAGGCACGCAAGCTGGCTGAGCGCGAGTTTGCTCCCAGGGCCGCCCATTGGGACGAAGCCGAAGAGTTTCCAGCCGCGAACCGCGACAAGCTGGCCGAACTTGGCTATCTGGGAATGTTCATCCCTGAAGAATACGGCGGCTCCGGCGCGCCAGTGATCCAGGGCACGGTGTTTCTGGAAGAAATGGCGCGGGTCTGTTTCAACACGGCGCTGGTCTCGCAACTCTACCTGAACGGCCCATCCCGGGCAATCAGCGTTCTGGGCAGCGACGAGCAGAAAAAGCGGTTCCTGCCAGACATGGCGGCCGGCAAGAAATTCATCGCAATCGCCATCAGCGAGCCAGAGGCGGGGTCGGCGGTGACAGACCTGCGCACCACGGCCACAAGGGACGGCGACGGATGGGTGCTGAATGGCAACAAATGCTGGTCCACGGGCGCCCATGTGGCCGATTATGCGCTGGTCTTCTGCCGTTTCGGCAAGGCCAGCGGGGCGAAGGGGATTGGTGCCTTTGTCGTCGATCTGAAGAAGCCGGGCGCGCGGATCGGCCACATATCGCTGAAGATGGGTGGCCGGGGGCTGACCGAGGCCGAGATTATCCTTGAAAACTACAAGGCCGGTCCCGAGGATGTGCTGGTCGAAGGGGACCCGGAAAGCTCGCGCTCCTTCGCGCTGTTGATGAGCAGTTTCGGACCCGAGCGGGTGGGCAACGCAGCGATGTGCGTGGGGCTGGCGCAGGGCGCTTTCGATGCTGCAAAGTCGTATTCCGAGATTCGCCATCAGTTCGGGCGCCCGATCAAGGAATTCCAGGGCCTGCAATGGAAAATCGCCGACATGGCCACACAGATCCATGCTGCGCGTCTGATGGTCTATCGGGCCGCGACCAACCCCGCGCCGAACGGCTTTCCCGATCCGATGGATGCGACCATGGCCAAGCTTTACGCCAACGAAATGGCGCAGAGGGTCACGAACGAAGCGCTGCAGATCCACGGTCACAATGGTTACACGCGCGAATACCCGCTGGAACGTATGGTGCGTGACGCGCGCGGCTTCGCGCTTGGCGGTGGCACCGTCGAAATCCTGCGCAATACGATCGCCGCCATGGTCTATGGCCACAGCTTCGACCAGCGGCGGGGGTAGGGCGGATGCATCCCTCGTTGCTAACGACAGAACAGGTCGCTCTCAAGGATGCCGCGCGCAAACTGGCGCTCGGGGAATTCCGGGACCGCGCCGCACGCTGGGACCGCGACGGCATCTACCCCGAGGAAAACCACCATCGCCTGGGCGCGCTTGGCTATCTGGGCATGACCATTCCCGAAGAATACGGCGGTGGCGGTACGCCGCTGGTGGATTGCTATCTCGTGATCGAAGAACTGGCCAAGGTGGATTTCAATACCGCGCTGATCGTTCACGATCAGAACGTCTCGCCCCGGATCATCGCCACCTGCGGCAGCGAGGCGTTGAAGCAGGCTTTCCTGCCCCGCTTCGCCGCGGGCGAGATCGAATGCGCGATCTCCTGGTCCGAGCCCGAGGCCGGGTCGGACGCCACCGCGGTGACGACATCGCTGCGCCCGGACGGGGACGGGTTTGTGCTGAACGGCGGCAAGATCTTTACCACTTTCGGCGACAGGGCCGATTACCTTCTGGTCTATGCTCGGTTCTGCGAAAGCAAAGGCGCGCGAGGCATCGGAACCGTTTTGGTGCACCGCAAAAGCCCCGGCGTTTCGGTCCATATTCTTGAACAGAAGATGGGCGCGCGCGGCTGCAACGAATGCGAGATCCATTTCGACGATGTGCGGGTGCCGTCCGAAAACGTCGTGACCGAAGGGCTGGCCGGCAACTCCAGCGGCTTTGTCCGCCCGCTGGGTGTCTATAACGCCACGCGCGTCGGCATGGGGATACTGGCGCTTGGTGTCGCCGAGGGGGCGTTCGACCTTGCACGCGACTACATGAAGACCCGCCGGCAATTCGGCAAGGCGCTGTCCGAGATGCAGGGGCTGCAATGGATGATGTCGGACATGAAGGTGCAGATCGAGGCCGCGCGGTCGTTGTGTTATACGGCGCTGTCGCTGATCGACCGCGGCCAGCCCGATCCAACATTGTCTTCGATCGCCAAGGTTCAGGCCACCGAAATGGCACAGCGCGTCACCCATGACGCCATGCAGATGTTCGGTGGCTACGGCTATTTCGGTTCGCTTCCGTTGGAGCGGATGGTGAGGGATGTGCGGATGCTGACGATCACCGGGGGAACGACCCAGATACATAAGAACGGGATTGCTCGGGCGCTGTTCACTGACTGACGAATCTTCGCCAAAGGGAGGGGTGGTCATGACAAGCGATATCACTGTGGAACACTCAGAAGGTCTGGCCGTCGTGTCGTTGAACCGGCCCGACAAGCTGAATGCGCTGACCCTCGACATGCGCGTCGAACTCCTGGACGCGTTTCGCGATATCCAAACTGACCCGCGGATTCGCGCCGTATTACTGCGGGCCGAGGGCCGCGCTTTTTGTGCGGGTGCGGATATTTCGACCATGGGCAAGGACGATGTCTGGGGTGATCGGGCGCGCTTGTACAGGGCGCACCAGATGATCCTTTCCATATTCAATTGCGAGAAGCCTGTGGTTGCCGCGGTGCGCGGTCCGGCGGTCGGGATCGGTCTGAGCATGGCGCTCGCCTGCGACGTTATCCTGCTCTCCGAGACGGCAAGATTCGGTCAGGTTTTTCGCAAGATCGGGCTGGCCCCCGATGGCGGCGCGGCGTTTTTCCTTCAGAATCTGATCGGTCGGCAACGTGCGACGGACCTTGCCTTCTCAGCGCGGATGGTGCCGGCGGATGAAGCCCTGAGCCTGGGATTGGCAAGCCAGGTTCATCCCGATGATGCCCTCGACCGGGCGGCCCTGGACTATGCGACAGACCTGGCCGCGGGGCCAACCTTTGCCCTGGCCGGTACCAAGCGGCTGATGCGCGCCGCGATGCAACCGTCTCTGGAGAGCTTTCTTGAAACAGAAGCCATCATTCAGGGGCAAATCATCAAGAGCGCGGATCACGCCGAAGGCATCGACGCCTTTCTGAGCAAGAGAAAACCGGTTTTCCGTGGCGTATGACCAAGCGGATTGGCCCTTTTTACGACAGGGAAGAGATAGTGATGGAAACAGTCATTGCACGACTTGGCAGGGTGTCGCGGATTATCACCTATATTGCGACTGCCCTGGCGGCCCTGATGATGGTCCACGTCACGCTCGATGTCATCCTGAGCCAGTTCATCGCCGAGCCCCTGCCGGGCACGGTGGATTACGTGTCGTATTATTACATGGTCGGGCTGGTCTTTCTGCCGCTTCCCTTCGTCGAATACACCAACGAGCACATCAAGGTCGACCTGATCCACGATCTGCTCCCGACGGGGGCGAGGACCGCTCTCGACATGCTGGCTCTGGCGCTGTCTGCGGTGTTCTACGGGCTGCTCACCTGGCAGACCTGGATCGATGCCGTCGAAAAATACCTCATCGGCGAGCAATCCATGGGCATGGCGGCGGTGACCGTCTGGCCCGGTCGCTTCTGTCTGCCTCTTGGTGCGGGGCTGATGGTTCTGCTCTTGCTGGCCAAGCTGATCCAGAGGCCTTTCACCGACGCTGGCATGGCCGGCCCCAATCACGACATGTACGAATAGGAGTGGAACGGTGAGCTTTTTCCAGATCGGC
Organism: Sagittula sp. P11; assembly: GCF_002814095.1. NCBI lineage: Bacteria > Pseudomonadati > Pseudomonadota > Alphaproteobacteria > Rhodobacterales > Roseobacteraceae > Sagittula > Sagittula sp. P11. Next base: position 197,759 of record NZ_CP021915.1, on the reverse strand, counting down.
CTTTGCGGCATCGTTTCTGTCATCCTGCTGGTCTTGCTGCGCGTTCCGATCGCGGTCGCGCTGGGTATCGTGTCCTTCTTCGGGTTCTGGGCGATGCTGGGAAGCGGCGCGGCTTTCGGCCTGCTGACGGCGGTGCCCTATGATTTTGCCGCGCACTGGACCCTCAGTTCGATCCCGATGTTCCTGTTGATGGGATACGTCTGTTACCAGACCGACATCACGCGCGGGATCTTCAAGGCCGCCCGGGTCTGGCTGTCATTCCTGCCGGGCGGGCTGGCGGTCGCCAGCGTGGGCGGCGCGGCGCTGTTTTCGGCGGCGGCCGGCTCCAGCCTGGCCTGCGCCGCGGCAATGGGCCGGATCGCGGTGCCGGAAATGCTGAAGCGCGACTACGATCCCGGGCTGAGTACCGCCGTGGTTGCCGCAGCCGGCACCATGGGGTCGCTCATCCCGCCGAGCATCCTTCTGATCATCTACGGTATTTTTGCCGAGGTCGCGATCAGCAAGCTGTTTCTGGCCGCGATCGTGCCGGGCGTACTGACGATGCTGGGGTACTGGGCCGTGATCATCGTTCGTGTGTGGATCAATCCCGCGCTCGCGCCGTCGCTCGACGAAAGCGCGACATGGTCCGAACGGCTGGAGGCCCTGAGCGAGACATGGCCCGTGATCTTGCTGGTGGTGGGCGTTTTCGGCGGTCTGTTCACCGGGATATTCACACCCACGCAGGCCGGGGCTGTCGGGGCGGCGTTGTCCTTCGTGATTGCGGCGGCGCGCGGCACCCTGAACTGGAAAGTTTCCAGGATCGCGCTGATGGACACTGCAAAAATGACTGCGGCGATCTTCATCATCGCGGTCGGTGCCAACCTGTTTTCGAGGTTTCTGGCGATCAGCGGTATCCCCGAAGCGATGACCGACCTGGTGATTGATATGGGGGCCAGCTATGTGATGCTGGTTTTCGGCACGGCCGTGATCTTTTGTCTGCTGGGCATGATCCTCGATCCGCTGGGCATCCTGCTGCTGACGCTGCCGATCCTTCTGCCGATCTACGAGGCGAACCATATCAGCCTGATCTGGCTGGGCGTGCTTGCAACCAAGCTGGTCGAGATGGCTCTGATCACCCCACCGGTGGGGCTGAACGTGTTCGTGATCAAGGGCATCGTCGGTGATGCGGTCCCGATTTCACTGATTTTCAAGGGTGTTTTGTGGTTTTTGGCTGCGGATGTGGTGGTCCTGATCATCATGGTCGCCTTTCCCGAACTGATCATGTTCCTGCCAGAGCTCGGCAACTGATTTGGCCATCCCGGCCGTGACGAACCCCGCGCAATAGCGGGGTCTTGAAAAAGAGGAGGAGACCACATGAAACTGACCAATGCGTTTGCCGCGCTGGCGGCGACGACCGTTCTAGCGGCGACACCGGCCCTGGCCGAAAAGCGGGTGACTATATCCAACTGGACGTCACCCAATCACGCGACATCGCGTGGCCATGCCGCCTTTGCCGAAATGACCGAATCTGAATTTCCGGATGCCTTCGACTTCAAGCTGTTTGCCGGCGGCGCCTTGCTTGGCCCCAAGCCAACACTGTCCGGCCTGCGCGACGGCGTCGCCGATGTAGGTCTGCTGGCGTTGACCTATTTCAGGTCGGAAATGCCCTATGCGCAGCTCGTCGCCGATCTCGCTCTTTTGGGCGAGGACCACTATGCCATGGCCGGCGCGACCAGCGAATTCGTGATGCTGCACTGCCAGCCGTGCAAGGACGAGTTCGCAAAGAACGGCATGGTGGCGCTGAGCGGGATCAGCACTGCGCCTTATGTATTGCTGACCACCAAGCCGATCGTCGAAATCAGCGATATGCAAGGGGTCAAGCTGCGCACGGGCGGGTCGGTCTGGGACCGCTGGGCGACACGCCTTGGGGCAGAGCCGGTAAACGTGCCGTCGAGCGAGATGTACGACACGATGAGCCACGGTGTCGTCACCGCTGCGGTGCAGCCGGTCGGTGCGCTCAAGGGGCACAGTCTGATCGAGGTTGCCAAGCACCTGACGGAGTTGCCGTTGGGCACCTATCATTCCGGTTCGATCTTTGCCGCCGGCCCGAAATTCTGGATCTCACTTTCGCCGGAGCAACGCGAGCAATTCGTCAAGAACATACCCGAGGCCGTGGCGCAGACCGAGGTGTACTACGAAACCGACGATCTCGACGTGCTGAAAGAGGCGGGTGGGCTTGGCCTGCAGGTACACCAGCCGTCGCCTGAGTTTCTTCAGGATCTCATTGATTTCCGCACCGCCGATCTTGAAGAGATCGCCCGCATCTCGCGCGAGGAACGCGGCATCGAAGATCCGGAACCGCTGATCGCAACCTATCGCGAGCTGATCGAGAAATGGCACGGTCTGGTTGAGCCGCTGCAACCGATCCGGGACAATCATCAGCCTTATGCAGACCTTCTGCGTCAGGAGATTTATTCCAAGATCGACTTCGCAACCTACCCGAACTGAGCCGTTTCAGGCCTGAATACACAGCGGCCCTTCGCAAGAAGGGCCGCTTCATTGCTTCCTTCGTCTGTTCAGAGGGTGGCTTCGGTGCCCAGGATATTCGTCACCTGGCTGGACAGGACACCGCCGTTGCCGTGGGCCAGGGCCAGTTCGGCACTGCCGATCTGGCGATCGCCAGCATCGCCGCGCAGTTGCCGCACCGCCTCGACCAGCGTGAAGATGCCGTACATCCCGGGATGCACGCATGACAGGCCGCCACCATTGGTATTGACCGGCAGGTGGCCGCCAGGCGCGATGCCGCCGTTCGCCACAAACGCACCGCCTTCGCCTTTCTTGCAAAAGCCCAGATCTTCTAGAAAAAGGATCACATTGATGGTGAACGCGTCGTAGAGCTGGACCACGTCGATGTCCGCGGGTTTGACACCCGCCATGTCCATGGCCGTTCGCCCTGATTGCGCAGCGCCGGTCACGGTCAGGTCCGCCATTTCGGAGATGTCGCGGTGCGTCGTGCCCTCGCCGCCGCCCAGCAAATACACCGGAGGTCTGGGGTGATCCTTGGCCGTCTCGGCCCGGCGCATCACAATCGCGCCACCGCCATCGGTCACAAGGCAGCAGTCGCGCACCCGCAGAGGGTCGGAAACCGGCCGCGAGGCGATGACATCCTCGCGCGTCAGAGGATCGCGCATGAAAGCGTCGGGGTTCTTTTGGGCCCAGGCCCGGGCCGCCACCGCCACGTCGGCCAGCTGTTCGCGCGTTGTGCCGAATTGCGTCATGTGACGGTCTGTGGCCAGCGCATAGGACGACAGCGGGAACAACGGTCGGTAGGGGGCCTCGTAGGTCGGCAGGCCAAGCGCAGTCATCAGCTTGCCCGAGGCGGTGCGCTGGTTCGATCCGTAGCAGATCAACACGGTATCAGCGAGCCGCAATTCGAGCAGCATCGCGGCCCAGAGCGTGTGCGACAGGAACGACGAGCCGCCCATGCGGTTGTTCATCGTGAACCTGGGGTTCAAGCCCAATTCCTGCGCCAGTGTAAGACCCGACAGCATATCCAGCGGCTGGCAGGTGGCAACGGCATCGACCTCGCCAAGTGCGATCCCCGCATCGGCAAGCGCGCCGTGCACCCCCTCGATTGTGATCTCCATCGAGCTTTTGCCATGGGCCTCGCCGCAGCCTGCCAGCGCTGCACCGACGATGGCGGCTTTTCCCCGTAAACTCAATTTGCTTCTCCTTCTGGCCGGAAAACCACGGCGGGGTCACCTTCGGCGCCTTCGCCGATCGACGCGGTTACTTTCAGCCCGGCGACAATCTGGTCATGCGCGATACCGTCGATGCGCGACATCATTCGTACCCCTTCCTCCAGGTCCACCAGAACCACGTTGTAATCGCCGCCTCGTTCCGGTTTTCGGCGCACGACCGTTCGCGCATAGACGGTGCCCCTCCCGGTTGGCGCGAACCATCCCAGATCCGCGCTGCCGCAGGCCGGACAGATCACGCGCGGATGGAATACATGGGTGCCGCAGCCGCCACATTTCTGAATCTCGAAGACGCCCTCGGCCAGCTTCGCGGCGAAGACGGCGTCCGGCCCTGGGCCTTGTCCAATGCCGGCCATCTCAGAACCCGATGTGGAAGCCACCGTTCACGCTCAGGTGCTGGCCGGTGATATAGGATGCCGCGTTGGACAACAGGAAACAGACGGGCTGCGCGACTTCTTCAGGGGTGCTCATCCGTCCCATCGGAATCTGCGCCATATACCTGTCGGCGAATTTTTCAGAGCGGATGGTCTCAGTCATTGGTGTCTCGACCATTCCGAAACAGACTGAATTGACGTTGATGCGGTAACGGCCCCATTCACGCGCGGCGCTCATTGTCAGGCCCAGAACCCCGGATTTTGCCGCGCCATAATTGATCTGACCGATGGTGCCGCGACGCCCGGCATCGGATGAGATATTCACGATGGCACGGCGCGCGGCGCTTTCGGGGTCTTTTTCGACCCGGTCCTTGTAATAGGTCCCCACGGCCTGAAGGCAGGCGAAGACACCGGTGAGGTTCACGTCGATGACCTGTTGCCAGGTGGCCCGGTCCATCTTGTGGATCATCGCGGCGCGCACGATCCCGGCGTTGTTCACAAGCCCGTTGATGTCGCCGAATTCGTCGAAGGCGAATTTCACGAGCTTCCCGGGAAAGTCCGGGTCGGCCACATTCCCCACGATGGCGCGGGCATTGCCACCGATCTGTTCGGCGGTTTCCTTGACGCCGTCCTCGTTCAGATCGTTCACCACGACCTTGGCGCCCAGCTCTGCCGACAGCGCCGCCACACCGCGGCCGATACCCTGTCCGGCGCCTGTGACGATAACCACTTGATTGTCCAATGCCATCGGGTTGATCATTTCTGTCTCCTTTTGTCCTTCGTTTGTTTGGTCTCGCTCACCATCGGTTCACTCAGGTGGTCACGACGGTGGTGCGAGCCGCTTGATCACGGCATCGCCATGGGCCAGATGGTGCCCGTCCTGATTGAAGATCTCGCCCTGTACAAAAACCAGTTTGCGTCCGCCCCCGACAATGCGCGCGCGGGCCGTCAGCGTGTCTCCTTCGGTCGCCGGGGCGACGAAACTGGTGGTAAGCGAAAGCGTAAGGCAGCGATGACCTGGGCGGCCATCCCCCGCGTAGGCCGCGCAAAAGGTGACCGCGTTGTCCAGCATGGTCGCGTAGACACCGCCATGCACCGAAAAAGCGCCGTTCAGGTGATCGCGTCCGATGGCCAACCGCAGCTCGGCTTTGCCATCGGACCACGAGACGAAGCGCACGCCGAGCAATGCGTTGAACGGGGCGGGGATGTCCGGTCTGCCGTCTTGTGCGCTCATATTACGCTGTCTCCTGCTTGGCCGAGACCATCACCAAAGCGACAGCCACTGCCGCCATAGCGGCACCTGCGCCCACCGCGCCGAGGATCGGAACCGCCAGACCCGCGTTCGAGGGAAAGGCGAAGGCCAGACCGGCAATACCAAGAAGGACGCGGGCGATTGTTCCTGGCAGTCCGGTTTCGATCCGCCCGACGCCAAACAGATACCCCTGAATACCGGCGCAGATCAGCAGAATGCCGAGACCGGCGCGCAGAACCGTAAGCAGGCTTTCGAGTGGACCGGCTTGCAGGATGAACGCCGGATCAAGGACGAAGAAGAAGGGAATTATATAGACGATGCTTCCAAGCTTCATCGCTTCGAAGGCCGTCGCAAAGGGTTTGGCCTGGGCGATGGCCGCCGCGGCGAAAGCCGCGAGCGCGACGGGGGGGGTGATATAGCTCAGCATGCTCCAGTAAAGGATAAATAAATGGACGCCGATCGGATCGAGCCCGCCGGCGACCAGGGCGGGTGCCAGCGACACCGCCAGAATCACATAGGCGGCGGTCACGGTCATGCCCATTCCAAGAATGAAACTGGTCAAAGCCCCCAGCAGCAGAAGCAGAAAGATGTTGCCGCCCGCGATGAACAGCAGATCGTTCGAGATCGTCCCGGACATCCCGGTCACCGCCAGTCCGCCGACGATCAGCCCGACCGCCGCAAGAATGGCAACAAGTTCGACGAACAACTGTCCCGTGGCGATCAGAAAATTCATCAGCTCCTTTCGCCCCCAGCGTGATTTTGAGAGCAGCTGGTTCAGGACAAGAAGCAGCGCGGTCGCATAGAATGGAGCGATCGCCTCGCGCTTGAGGTAGAGCAACATCCAGATCAGCAGCCCGAAGACGGCGAGAAAGTACCAGCCTTCGCGCAGCACCTTGCCGATCCTGGGAAGGTCGGCGCGCGGAACGCCTTTCAGTCCGTTGCGCGCCGAGTATGCGTCGATTTGTGCGAACAGGCCGAAAAAGTAGAACAGCGAAGGAAGCACCGCCGCCACAACGATGTTGGTGTAGTCGGTCGCCAGGAATGTCGCCATGACAAAGGCCGTGGCGCCCATGATAGGGGGCATCAGCACCGCCCCCGTCGACGCCGCCGCTTCGATCCCCGCCGCATAAGTGGGCCTGAACCCCACCTTTTTCATCGCTGGAATGGTAATTGATCCGGTCGTCAGCACATTGGTGATCACGCTGCCGCTCATCGAACCGGTCAGCCCGCTGGTCAGAACTCCTACCTTGGCCGGCCCGCCCCGGACATTTCCGAGCGCGGCAAAGGCGATGTCGATAAAAAACGGACCTGCGCCGGTATGTTGCATCGCAACGCCGAAGATCATGAACCCCACGACAAGATTGACAAAGCTGCGCATCGGTATGCCCAGCACACTTTCGCCGCTCATCGCGTGGAAGATCGCCGTTTCGACGGGCGAGCGCTGGAAGCCCTGGATCGGGCCGGGCGCATAGTTGGCGATCATGGGGTAGATGGAAAATACCAGGATTACCGCGAACAGCGTCCAGCCGCCGGTGCGGCGCGCGGCCACGAGCAGCAGGAACCAGAAGGCGAAGCTGGCGATCACGGCATTAAGAGGAGCGGCGAAATCCCACCCTTTGTTCACCACGCTGCGCCCGTAGTAGGCAAAGAAGGCGCAGGTGATCAGGGCCAGCAGGGCCAGAAAGTAATCCCACCATCGCGTCGATCCGTAAGGATCTGACTTTGAACAGGGAAAGACAAGGAACACCAGTGGCAGCGTCAGCAGAAGCATCACGTAGAGGTAGTGAATTTCAAGCAACCGGACGTTCATGAAGAAGCCCAGATTGAACAGATGGTTGACCGACGCCGCGGTCAAAAGCAGCGCCGAGACGACGAGCGACCAGCGAACAAACGCGGGCAGGGTGCCCATACCGGTCGGTTGCGCCGGCGCTTCCTGTGTTTCCTGTGCCATGCCCGTATTCCAGTTTTGTGCTGCGTTGCTTTGTGCAAGGCGCCTGTGGGGCGCCGCGCTGTGTCGCATCAGCGGAAAAAGACTTCGTGGCCGGCCGCTTCCAGTGCGTCGGCACGGGCTTTCATCCATGCAGCGGCAAATTCTTCTTCACCCTCTGGAGCGTCCCCGACAAATGTGCCCCAGGCCCGCAAGAGCACCTCTTGCCGTTCCACCAATTTGTCCTGGTTTGCCTGGGCTTCCGGTGTCCACAGACCCTTTTCCTTGAAGTAGGCAACGCTGCCATCGCTCCATGGCATCACCCAAGACAGGATCTGGCGATCAATCGCATACGCATTGGCACCGGGGGCGGCATCCTTGTAATCGTCGAACCCTGCGTCAAGCGCGGCTACGATGTTGCGCACCTCGGTGGAATCCTGATCGGAGTTAGTGACCAGGATCGGATAGGGGTACTGCGCCATGGGCAGTGGGGAGGCAGGGTCGATGCCCGGCCCCACAGACACCATATGCGGTGTCACGAAGGGCGTTACGCTGGTGTAGCGTTCCCATGCTTCTGTCTGGTCCGCGGGTGTTTCAAGCCATTTCAGGCCGCGCGGGCTTGACTCGATCTGGTAGTTTACGGTGGTCGTCGTCAGTGCAAAGGCGGCATCCACACGGTCTTCGAGAATGCCCTGGAGCGTGTTCACATAGCCCGAGAATTCCACTGCCTCCACGTCGTCCCATGTCAGGTCCGCAAAGGCCAGCAGCCCCTCCATGTTGACATCGATCGCCGGCGAACTGACGGCGCGACCGACCCGTTTGCCCTTGAGGTCCGTAATCGTCTCGATGCCGGCATCGGCCGCGACGGCGACACCCAGACCGTAGTCGCCGACAGCCTGAAGCACCGCGCGGATCGGCTGCGGGCCCCATTCAGGCGCAGCAAAAAGGAAAACCCCTTCGGCAGCGAAATAGGAGGCGATGCCGCACAGGCAATAATCGACCGTCCCGTTTTTGAGCGGCGTCATCCGCGAGACGTCGTTTCGCCCCGGAAGCACGCGGACCGTCGATCCGTATTTGCTGCGCATCATGTTGCCGATGGCTATGGAATGCGCATGACCGGCCGATCCCGTGTCATAGGCCGACCAAGCGATCACGTCAGGCAGATCGATGTCTTGCGCGCCAGCCGAGGTGGCCATTGCCAGGCATGCGGCAGCGATCCCGGTTATCTTGAACTTCATGATATTCTCCTCCTTGTTGGTCGTTGGTCCCGGGTGGCGCCCATTCAGATCAAAGCTCTGAAAACGCGACATCCTTGTCGACGCGTATTTCAGGCGGCAGCCCGAGAATGCGTTCGCCAATGATCGTGCGCTGGATCTCGTCCGATCCCCCCGCGATCCGGTTGCCCGGCGCGGTCAGGTATTCGTTTCGCCAGCGCGCCACGTCATCCCCGACCTTGGCTGATATGCCCGCCGAAGTTCCCGCCAGATCCATCCCGAAAGCGCCCATTTCCTGCCGCAGCTTGCCCAGCAACAGCTTGCCGATCGAGCCCTCTTCACCCGGTGCCTGGCCGCGCGAAAGCGACGTCATGACCCGGTAAGAGGTGAATTCCAGTCCGCGTTGACGCGCGATGAAATCGGCAATGCGCGCGCGCACCTCGTCGTCCTCGATGGCCGGGCGACCGTTCCGTTCGACACGGGTAGCCAGATCAATCAATTCCTCGGCCCGCGCACCGCCACTGGCCCGGCCGACGGAAATACTGAACCGTTCGTTCATGAGTGTGGTCAGCGCCACTTTCCACCCTTCGGATACACCGCCCAAGCGGGCGCTGTCTGGCACGCGCAGGTTGTCGATGAACACTTCGTTGAAACTGGAGCTGCCCGAAATCTGGCGAATAGGACGGGTTTCGATGGCCGGGTCGGACATGTCCACAAGGAACATGGTCATTCCCTTGTGCTTGGGCACCTGTGGATCGGTGCGCGCCAGCAGGATGCCGTGAGTGGAATAATGCGCCCCCGAGGTCCAAACCTTCTGACCGGAGATCACCCATTCGTCGTCTTCGCGGCGTGCACGGGTGCGGATACCGGCCAAATCGGACCCGGCGGCGGGTTCGGAAAAAAGTTGGCACCAGATGTCTTCGCCCGTGAGAGCCCGGGGCAGGAATCTTGTTTTCTGGTCTTCGGTGCCGTGGATCATGACCGTAGGCCCGACCAGCCCGATCCCGATCAGAAAGACGTTGGGCGGGACGGCGTAGCGCCCTTCCTCTTGATTCCAGATCACTTGCTCGATCGGAGTGGCGTCACGCCCACCGAAAGCACGGGGCCATGTCAGCCCCGCCCAGCCTGCGTCGGCCTTTCGTGCCTGCCAGTCGCGCGCACGGGCAACTTCGTCGGCGTCGCGGGCCATGAAATGGTCCTGGGCCTTTTCGCTTCCATTGCGGCGGGTCGCGGTGGCATCAAGCCAGTCGCGCGCCTTGGCGCGGAACGCGGCTTCTTCCGGGCTGTCGCTGAAATCCATCTGCACTTTGTCCTTGTCAGTTCGCGGCCCTTTGGCCGTCCGCCAGATTGCAAAGCAGCCGCTCGCGCCACAAATCGGCCAGGCCGAGTTCGGCCTTCAACTGCCATCCTCGCCGCAGAAACAAATGCGGGTCGGCCGCCCAGGTGAACCCGATCCCACCGTGAAGCTGCACCGATTCCTCAGTGGTGAATTGCACTGCATCGAGAGCCGCGAGGCGTGCTACCGCCGCCGCTTCGGACAGCCGTTCATCCCCGCTCGCCAGCGCCCAGGCGCCGAAAAAAGCATTGGACCGTGCCAGCTCGATCTTGGCGAACATGTCCGCGAGCCGGTGCTTGACCGCCTGAAAACTGCCGATCTGGCGTCCGAACGCCTGCCGCTCGCAGGCATAGTCTCTGGTCAGGAAAAGCGCCCGCTCGGCCAGGCCGATCTGTTCGAAGGCGGCCAACACTGCGGCGCCGTCCAGAAGAGTCCGGATCGCTGCGGGATCGGACCCGGGAAGCAGTTCAACCGGCGTGTCGTGAAAGACGATCTCGGACGTCGGACGGGTGCGGTCGATCGCATCCAGCGCGCTGATCGACACCGAGGGGTCCGAAAGATCCGCCAGATAAAGGCGCGCGGTGCCGCCTTCGTCCAGGGCGGCGACGATCGCGAATGACGCATCGGATGCGAACGAAACTGGCGATTTCCGTCCCGAAAGGCGATCCTGCAGCACTTTTGCCGAGACCCGTTCCGGTGCAGACCCTCCATCCTCGGCAAGCGCGACGGTAACGATCATGCGGCCTTCGGCGATCCGGGGAAGCAGATTTTCCCTTTGGCTTTGCGTGCCCAAGTCCTGAATCGCGGGGATCGCCAGGCCAAGAACCGGGCCAAAAGGTATGGCGGCCAGGCTACGGCCGATCTCTTCGGCGACAATGGCCAGTTCGATCGCCCCCATCGCCGCCCCCCCGTAGTCTTCGGCAATTGCAAGGCCCAGCCATCCGCCGTCCGCCAAGGCGGTCCAGGTTGCGGAATCGAACCCGTCGGCAGCCTCAAGACAGTCATGCGCCACCGCGAGAGTGGCGTGATCGCTCAGCATTCGTGCCAGCGTGTCGCGTATGGCATCGTGTTCGTCGGAAAAGCCGAAATTCATGCTGGTCCTCTTCGGGTCATGGCATTTGGCGCCTGTTCACAAAAAGGTAAGGTACGCGTTCGGTATGTCCCAAACGCTATCCGGCACCAGCCGCGTAAAACCACATATGTGCTGTGGCGTGGAAAAAGGGGCCACTGGAGCGAAGAATGCGATTCATCAAGAATGTGCTCAATCGACGTGAAAGCCGCAAAAACGAGGCAGTCGATTGATTGCTGCGGAGCTTGCCGCCTAACGTGAAGGAACCGGGGCGTGTTCCGGGCGCAGGACAGATGTGGCCGAACCCTCTCAGAAAATGGAACTGATCAAGGGAATTGTGCGAAATGGAAACTGTAGGACTCGGGTTTTGTTATGAAGATTTGCCAGTGGGGCGCAGGTTTCGGACCATTGGCCGCACCGTCACCGAAACCGATATCACGAATTTTGTAAGTGTTACCGGCATGCTTGAGGTCTTGTTCATCAATCGTGACTTCCGAGAGAAGGAATCCAATATCCCCGGTTTCGCCGCGCCCGGTGCGCTGGTCTATACCTTTATGGAAGGGCTCTTGACCCAATCCACAATGCAACATACCGGCTTTGCCTTTCTGGACATGGAACTGAAGGTCATGGGGCCCACATTTGCCGGGGACACCATCCATTGTGAGGTCGAGGTAACAGAATCGCGCCGGTCGAAGAGCCGTCCGAACCGCGGATTGGTGCGGACGCGAAACAAGGTGTTCAAGCAAACCGGAGAACAGGTATTGGAGTATACGCCGTTGCGGATGATCAAGGCCCGCATGACGGATAAAGAGCCAGGAAAGGCATAGGCCTGTTCCGGATAGCGGCACTGGAGACATGACTATGAAAACCGCGCAATCTGGCCCAGCCGAAGCCGCCGGGCGCACATCGGAAGGGCCCCGGTCCTTGACGCGTATCCTTGCGTTGTTCGATCTTTTGGCGCGCTGCAAACGTCACATGTCTCTTTCGGAACTCAGCATCGCGATTGATTGCCCCAAGAGCAGTTTGCTGGTGCTGCTTCGGCCCCTCACCGAGAAGGGGTATCTGATGCGCGAGGAAGACAATTACTTTCTGGGTCCGAGGATTTTTCAGTTCGCCCAGTCAATTCTGACCAACCACCCGTTCGAATCGGTCCTGCGCGGGGTGATGAATGATGTGGTTAACCAGACCGGTGAAACCATCCTGTTTGCTGTCCGGGACGGCGAGAAAGTCATTTATTCGTCGGTCATCGAAAGCCCCCAGCCCGTTCGGTATGTCGCCCAACAGGGGATCAACCGGCCATTGTTCTGTTCGGCATCGGGGCTGGTCATGCTGGCCTTTGACACGCAGCAGGAACTGGACGATTATTTTCGGCGCACTGAATTAAAGCCGCTGACGCCTAATTCGATCACCGATGAAAATGAACTGCGCGGGTTAATTTCGGAGATTCGCAAAACCGGGTATTCCAGTACAGCTGGAACCGCGCATGTAGATGCAGCGGGGTTCGGGGTTCCGGTCTTTCGCGCCGACGGACACTTGGCAGGAGCATTGGTGATTGGTGCTCCTCTGGAGCGCGCCAAGCGTAACAAGAAGCGATATGTTGCCGCTGCCAAAACGGCCGCTGAACAGCTCTCCCGAGCACTCGGCTATCGTTCGGAGGTTGGGGAAACCGGCCGGCACTAGACGTGTGCCGCCCGCCGTTGTTGTCATTCCGCAGGCGGGATCATCTCAGTCCGAGTCCCCGCGCAATGATACCGCGAAGAATTTCGCGTGTGCCGCCGCGCAACGAAAACGACGGAACGGCGAGTTCGGTATACGCCAGAACAGCCGCATAGCTATCGCTCCCGCCAGGCACCGCCGGGCGCGACACAAGACTTCGGGCCAGGCGCGGAATGTCCTGTTCGAAAAGCGCTCCCAGATCCTTGACAATGGCAGCCTGAAGTGACGGGTTCTCTCCTTCGTTCAACATTCCGGCCACCGATCGTGACATCTGCCGCAGCACCATCAGATGCGCGGACAAACGGCCAATCTCGGCCTGCTGCGCTTCGGTTGCGTCGTCGCGCAGCAATCGGATCAGTTCCTCGATCAGGGCAAACGACGACAGGAACCGCTCGGGGCCGCTGCGCTCGAACGCCAGTTCGCTCATGACCTGCGACCAGCCCTCGCCCTTTTCGCCCAGCAGCGCATCGGAGGGCAAAAAGGTATCGTCGAATACCACCTGGTTGAAATGATGCTCACCGCCCAAGTCGATGATCGGGGTGATCTGAATGTTGTCGGTGGCCTTGAGATCGACCAGAAATTGGCTCATCCCGCCGTGGCGGTCGTCGCTCTTGCCGGTGCGGCAGAACAGGATCATGTAATCGGCGACATGCGCATAGGTCGTCCAGACCTTCGTGCCGTTGATCCGGAACCCCCCGTCGACCTCGGTGGCCATCGTGCGCGTCGCCGCCAGGTCCGAGCCGGAATCCGGCTCGCTCATCCCGATGCAGAAACACAGTTCGCCCGCGGCGATGCGCGGCACGATCCGGCGTTTCTGATCGTCGGTGCCCTTGGCAAGTATGAGCGGACCGCTCTGCCGATCTGCGATCCAGTGCGAAATCACCGGGGCACCGGCGGCCAGTAGCTCTTCGGACACGACATACCGCTCAAGCGCGCTGCGCGCGTGGCCGCCGTATTCCTTTGGGAAGGTCATGCCGACCCAGCCGCGCTGCGCCAGCTTTCGTGAAAAATCACGGCTGAACCCATTCCACGACTGCGCGCGTTTTATGGGCGGGAAATCGGCCAGTTCGTCGGCCAGGAACGCGCGGACCTCTTGCCGGAGGTCGTCATAGTCGGCGCCGGGCGGGGGGGGAGAAAAAGCGGTGAGGGTCATGCCTGGGTCCCTTTTGCAGCGCTGTCTGTGATGAAATGCCAGAAGGTGTCGTGGGGGCTCGACAGGGCGGCCCGCCCAAGTTCCCTGGTCCAGTCAAGCTCGGTGCCGAACTCGTCACGCCAGCCCCAAATCCGTTTGGTGAAATGGTGAAGCGCGTGTTCCTGGGTATAACCGATGGCCCCGTGAATCTGGTGGGCCAGGGCCCCGACCTTCTCGGCCGCTTCTCCGGCGCGGGCCTTGGCGGCGGCAACGGCCAGCGCAAAGGCCGGTGTGTCATAGCTGCCGGCCGCCATCTCGGCGGCCGTGCGCGAGGCTGCGGTTTCTCCGGCCATTGTCGCAAGATTGTGCTGGATCGCCTGGAACCTGCCGATTGGCCGTCCGAACTGCACCCGGTCGTTGGCGTATTGAACGCTCATCTTCAGGATGGTCTCCATCGCCCCGGTGGTGGCAAGACTGCGGATAAGTGCACCAAGCCCGCGCATCCCTCCCACGGGTCGTGGCAAGGGGGTGACATCGGTCTCTGTCAGGGTATAATCGAGTTCGATGTCGTCGCGTGGCATCCCGGCAAAATCCTGCGCCGGGTCAACGATCAGATCCTTCACCGGCAGGGACAGGACGTGATCGACACCGTCCAGGACGCCAATGGTCACGATCCGGTTCGCCCAGCGGGCAAAGGGCACCAGTGTCAGATGCCCGCTCGCATGGATCTTCTTGCCGCGCCGTTCCAACCGCAGCGCTTCGCCTTCGGCGATGGTCAGCCTGCCACCGGGAAGGGCCATATTCGCGGCCGCCAGAACGGCGTTTGCGATCAGGGTTTCAGCCAGAGGCAAGGGCAGGCCATGCGCCCCGACAATACGCACAAGACCGAGCGCCTCGGCCGGTGGCACGCCGAAACCGCCTGCGTCCTCTGGCACCAGCGCCATGGTTAACCCTGCCTCCTCGATCTGCGTCCAGAGCGCCTCGGGGCATTGTCCCGAGGCGGCGTCTTCGCGCATGCGGTGGGTGACATGGTCGCGGAACAGTCGCTCTGCCATGTCATGAATCATCGATTCCATCAGACGGTCCTTTCAGACGGTGTTTGATCGGCGCTGGACATTTCCTTCACGGGCTTGTCCTGCCGCGCATGGTTTTTTTGCCCGTCGGGGGCCGACGCCTCTCGCAGTGGCGGCAGATGCAGCCGCGTGCGCAGATCCCGGCGGAACGCACTGGCAGAGGGCGCCGCGCCCCCGTCCCTGCGATATTTTCCGAGGCAATCGGCGATTTTGTCGCCGATCGCGGCAGGGGTTGCCGGATCCGAGGGAGAGCCGGGGTGCGCCGCGACCGAGGTTTCGGCCAGGGTTACGTTCCCTTTGCGCAGGCGGACATGGACCGTCCCATGGTCCACGCCAGCGTGATCCCGCCCCGCTTCCGGCATGGTTTGGATATGCACCATGTCCATAAGCCGGCGCACCGCGGGGCGATGGGGGCTGTCCCCTTCGAAATCCACCAGCCCGACCTGGCCCTGCTGCAGGGCCACGGCGAGCGTATAGGCGGCACAGAACTTGGCCTGCATTCCATCTTTGGGGTCGGTGACATGCAACGGGACCATGACGCTTTCGGGCACTGTCATTTCAATCACCGATCCTTCGGGCACCGCCTCGCCGCCGCGTTCGGCGTGAAGGTGCCGCCCGGCGGCGATCATCCTGTGGGTGAGGTAGCAGCAGGGATACAGCTTGCGGGACACCGTGCCCAGATCGATCCGCGGTTCCACCGCTGCGGGGTCGGCCGCAATCCCGTCCGGGCCGGCATAAAGGTCGAAGAAGCCGCGCGCCGCGAAGATGTCCGGGGCGCCCGTGATGCCGGCCTCGGCCATCCGGGTGGCCCGCAATCCGACAAGGGCGGCGTTTCCGGCCTGGATCGGTTTCGCCATGGCGCCGAAATTGATCTGCATTCCCCCGGCCAGCGACGCGGCCAGGGACAGGGCGTTGCGGACTGCGTCGTCGTCGAGCCCAAGCTGATGCGCGACCGCTGCCGCCGATGCCAGAACCCCGATGGTCGACGTTGCGTGCCAGCCCTTGTTGTAGTGGCCAAAACCCAGGATCTGACCGAGCGCGACATTGACGGCTGTTCCGACCGCAAGCGCGGGGGCAATGCGGCCGGCCGTGTCCGGCCGGACATCCACGGTGGCCAGCAGCGCCGACACGATTACAACACTGGGATGGGTGACGCTGACCGTATGGACATCGTCGAAATCGAGCGCATGACCGGCAACCGCGTTCAGGAACGCGGCCTGTTCGGGACTGCCACCTTCAGCAGCTCCTGCCGGGACTGCCGGTCCGCCCGCGTCAAGCGCCGCCAGCCGGCGAACCACCGGTTCATGCCACCCGCCATAGATGGCGGCTATGGTATCCTCAACGCAAAGCGCGGCCTGCTCGGCGTCTGCAACGCTCAGCCGGTGCGGCGCGGCGACGAACCGCGACAAACGGATGGTGAAATCGCTGATCATCCACTTCTTTCTCTGACACTGCATATTGCCTCATCAAGGCGGGCGCTATCAACTCTCGGCCCCACTCTTTCGCACATATGTGTTGGAGCGGGATGCTTGCGTTGTGATCCTTGCTGCCGTTGGATATTCTGGGTGCTCATCCTTCCTCTGTTTCCGTGCAGGATCGGGCGTTGGACGTGACCGTAGAACTTCGGAAAGAAGAACAGACGTGGTTGAGGGTATCGGCGTGAAAAGTCGGGCAGACAAGCACGCATGTGCGGAGAGACATTTCGAGGCATCGTTGTGTCATTGACCGCCAGACGATGTATCCTCGGAGGCCCGGAACCAAGGCGGTCAGTGCCACCACAAATCCGGGCTAGTCCGCCCTGCGCCGACAAGATGAGCACCTTGTGTGTCCTTGCCTGTGAATGGGAAATTGTCGGCATCGCATTTCCGCCGTCGTGCCATGAAAGACCGCATCTGCCGTTGCGTCACAGACACAACGAGCGCCTTCGGAAAAGGGGGGGCAGATGTCGCCTGTCGAGCGCCTGAAACGTTCCGGCAAGCGCAACAGGTTTACGGCCATTTGTCTGCTGATTTGTCTTGGCGCTGCCATCATTCAGGGTGTCTTGCCCTCCGCCGTCGCGTCCATCGCTGCCGCGCCGTTTTTCTGCATCTATCTTGCCATTTCGTCCCGCTACATCGCCCGTGTCGGATGGGTGCTGCTTTTCTTCTCGCTCGCGATCGCCCTTCTGGCGCTGGCCAATGGAATCGACCCCGGCATCTTCGTCCAGGCGGCGGGGCGCGTCGTGTTCCTGTCCGCTCTGCTGACGGCTGTCGCCTTCCTGCGCATCGCGGCCACCCAAGACCCGATTGTCGAGGTTGCCGGTGAATTCCTGACACTGCAGCCGCCGACCCGTCGCTACGCCTCTCTGGGTGCGGGCGGGCATCTGTTCGGGGTGCTTCTAAATCTCGGCGGGCTTGGGGTGATGCTGGAGATCATAATGAAAGGGCTGGCGGCGCATCGGCACGAGATGGACGAATTCGTGTTCCAGGCTCGCAAGCGCAGGATGGTGAGCGCCTGTATGCGGGGGTTTTCCTCGATCGCGTTCTGGACGCCGTTCGGAATCGCTCTCAATCTGATGATTCTCACAATACCGGGGCTCGAATGGACGACCCTGGCGCCTTACGGGATTGCTCTGGCCGGGATTCTGTTTCTTCTGGGATGGCTGTTCGACACGGTGGAATGGTGGCGCCCGCCCTCGGCGCGCGGCCGGGCACCGGCCCTGAGCGGTGACTTGCCGGACTGGAGCCCCTGGGCCGTCCTGATCGTGTCCGGGCATGTGCTTTTTTTGGGCGCCGCCGTGGTCACGCTGGACCGGTTGACCCAGTACAGTTTCCAGACCGTCCTGATCACCATCGTGCCGATCTATGCGCTGCTCTGGTCGGTTATGCGCAGCGGCAGTGGCAGCCTTGCCGGTATATCGCGCCGGTTTGTGACCCAGGCACCGGGTTTCGCGACCGAAATGAGCGTCATCGCGTCGGCGGGGTTCATCGGCCTCGTCGCGCTGGAGGTCGTTCCGGTCGAATGGATTGCCGACCATCTTGGCTGGATCGCAACGCGGCCTGTGCTGACCGTCGTGCTGTTGATCATGACGGTGTTTCTGACGGGGCTGCTGGGCGTGCATCCGATGATCTCGGTGGTCCTGCTGGCAGAGGTGGTCAACCGCGTCGGCGTGGAAGGTTTGTCGCCGCTTGCTCTGGGCCTTGCACTGGCTGGTGGCTGGAGCAGCATCATCTGCATGGGACCGGCCATCACGGCGGTGGTCTACGCCTCCTCCATCGTGGGCGAGCGGCCGCTGACCATCGGCTTGCGGTGGAACGGGATCTTCGGTGTTGCGAGCATCCTCCTCATCACGCTCATCGTTGGCGGCGGTGTCGCGGCAGGGTGGTTCTGACCGGTCTCAATTGCCTGTCAGGAACCGGGCGCAAGCATTTCCACATATGTGTTCGATCAGGCTTTGCGCTAGTCGGAAGGTGATGGACCCCATAGCGTCAACTAGGATGGGTCAGCGCAATCACTATCGGAGTGGCACGCCCAACGATGGAAGGCCAAGCGAAACCCACACGTCGCAGCAAGGTCACAGGCCTGCAAGACGCAGCCCGGCTGGCACGAGGCGCTTTGGAAGAACGCCCCGAGCTTTGTCTCGGTGGTCTGTTCAAGCAAAGCCGCCCTGTCGCACTGGTGCGCGCGTTGCTGGCCGCGGGCGCAGATGGTCTGCATGTGTATTCCTCGCCGGGCGCGGGGTATGATGTCGACCTGATGATTGCGGCAGGCGCGGTCGCACAGGTCTTTATTCCCGGCGTTACGCTGGAAAACCGGCTTTGCCCCAATTTCCGCCGCGCGGTCGAGGCAGGGCAGGTGACCGCGCACGCGCTGGATGCGCTGACCGTGGTGGGCGGGCTGATGGCGTCGGCTCATGGCGTGCCGTTCCAGCCAATCGACGCGCTGCGCGGATCGGACGTTCTGAAGCACAACCCGCTTTTGCACGAAATCGACTGCCCGTTCTCCGGCCGCCGTATTCACGCCGTCGGGCCGATCCGCCCCAGAGTGACGTTCTTGCACGCGCAGGAAGCCGACCGTTGGGGAAACCTGCGCCATCTCAGCACGATGGTCTACGCCGATCAGCTGATGGCACGCGCGTCTGACATGGTCATTGCCAGCGTGGACCGGATCGTGCCGGACGAGGTCGTTCTGGACGATCCCTCGCGGGTTACCGTGCCGTCTTATTATGTCGATGCCGTGGTCGAGGTGCCCTATGGCGCGCACCCAACCGCGAGCTTTCCCAACTATGCGATGGACGAGGACCATATCGACGCCTACGCCGATCTGGGGGATGCCGCCCGGACCGGCGACAGCACGGGGCTGGACACCTATATCGCCCGCCATGTGACCGGACCGAAAAACCAGAGCGACTACATCGAAGCGGTCGGGGGAGCCGGGTATTTCGCCGTGCTCGAAGCCGAGGCACGGAACGAATGAGTGCAGCGGTTTCCCCAATTGAACAGATGGTCGTCGTGTTGGCCCGCGATCTGGCCGACGGAGAACTGGGTGCGGCGGGTGCAGCCGCGTTGGTGCCGATGGCGGCCATTGCGCTAGCCCGCGAGCTGCATGCACCGAACCTGACGGTCGGCGGCGAGATGTTCTTCAACCCCGAGCCGGGGCGTTTGTATCCGTCGATGCTGGACGATCGTGCGCTCGGCCGCTGCGAGGCCGCCGAGACCTTTATCGAGTTGTTCGGCCACAGCCATCACGGGCTGGATTTTTTCTTTCACAGTGGCTTGCAGCACGATGTGTACGGCAACATCAACCTGCACCACGTCGGCGGCACGCTGCACGCACCAAAGATGCGCGGGCCGGGGGCAGCAAACCTGTCATACTGCCACACCTCGTCGCGGTATTACATTTGCCCCACCGTGCATACGGCGCGAAACTTTGTGGAAACGGTCGATTTCATCACAATACCCGGACATCTGTCCGGGCCTGCCGCGAAACGCGACGCCGGGCTGGTCAATGAAGGACCGCGCCTGGTGGTGACACCGCGAGCGGTTATGGATTTCGACAAGACGACGCTGCGAATGCGACTGAAATCGGTGCATGCGGGAAATACGCCCGAAGAGGTCCAGCGTCATACGGGGTTCGATCTGGCGATCAGAGGCGAGGTGCCGCAAACGCGGCCACCAACGGAGGAAGAATTGCGCGTTCTGAGAGAGCGGATCGATACATCGGGGGCCCTGCGTGCTTAAGCGACCGGGCTGACGTTACTTTAAAGGCAAAAACGGGAGGATAAAATGATCCAACGCAAGTTGACCGGATACCGGGCGGCGGTGGGTGCTATCGCGGCCATGGGCGCGATAGCCCTTGGCGGCGCGGCATCTGCCAAGGATCTCACGATGGGCACGACCAGCCCGACGTCGAGCCATTTCACCATTTCGGTTGCGATGAGCAAGGCGATCGAGACCGGCATGGAAGGCACCAATGTCAGCGTGATCGAAACCGGGGCCAGCGTGGACAATGTGCTGCGGCTGGCGCGCGACGAGATCGACCTTGGGCTTGCCACCACCGACATTCTGATCTCCGCCAGAAACGGGACCGGCAAGTTCGAAGGTAACGCAATCCCAGATACGGTTGCGCTTTATCCTTACAGCGCCTCGATCCTGCTGATCGCGGTCACCGAAGAGTCTGGTGTGACGACGCTGGACGAACTGGACGGAAAGAAGTTCAATCCCGGCATCCGCGGATCGGCGGCCGAGACGTTGACGACCGGTGTCCTGTCCATGTTCGATATCAACGCGGACCTGGTGCATGGCGCCGTTGGCGACGCGGTGGAAGGCATCAAGAACCGCCAGATCATCGGTTATAGCAAATACGGGGCCGCAAACTCTGTCGATGCAACCCTGCAAGAGTTGATGACAAGCACCAAGATGCGGTTGATCGGCTTCACCGAAGAGCAGGAGAAAGCGGCGACAGAAGCCATGGAGGGCGTCGGTTTCACGACTCTTCCCGCAGGGCTTATTCCGGGATCCGAGGAAATGCGGGTACCCAAGCTCAACGTCTTCTTCCTGACCCGCACCGGCGTCATGGATGACCAGAGCGCCTATGACATCGCTCGCAGCATCCACCAGAACATGGACCTGCTGGTCGAAGCCTGGCCGCAGCTTGCGGATTACGACATCGCCGCCGATGCCGTCGCCACAATCGAGACCGGTATACCCTATCATCCAGGTGCGGAACGTTACTGGAGAGAGGCGGCCGGAAGCTGACCGGAATCGCGGGCCGTCACGACGGCGGCCATAGGCTGATCCAGACGGGGTGCTGCGGGCACCCCGCCGTTACCGCTCTCGGAGAGAACATGACGCAGACATCGACCGCAATACCCAATTGGGAACGGCGCGGAGGGCAGGCGCTTGGAGTATTGTTGGCGGCATTCGTCGCTCTGCATTTCTACAATGCCTTATTCGGGCAGTTCGAACCGCTGGTTCAGCGGCCGATCTTTATCGGTTTCGGTATCGGCGGCGCGTTCTTTCTTTATGCGGCACGCGCCTCGCGGACCGGTGCGCGAAGCGGGATTGAACGGGCTGTGGACATCATGCTGGGACTACTGGCGTTCGCGGTTTGCCTCTACGTGATCCTGAACCGGGATCGCTTTTCGGATATCATGGTGCGCTATGGGCCGATCGACAAGGCGGCAGGTCTGATAGCTGTTCTGCTGACCCTCGAGGCCGCGCGCCGGGTGATCGGATGGTTCCTGCCGCTGCTGGCCCTTTGCACCGTGATCTATTTCTATTTCGGCTATGACCTGATCGACGGCGCCTGGCGCCCGCCGCGCGTTTCGGCACGTACCGCTGTCGAGACATTTTACAGCTCGACCACCGGCCTGTTCGGCTACCTTGCGGATATCGGGGCACGGGTCATCGTGATCTATGTGCTTCTGGGGGCGCTCCTGCTGTCGACCGGGGCAACGGATGCTTTCATGAAAATGGCAACGTGGATCGCCGGTCGAACGTATGGCGGCCCGGCAAAGGTCTGTGCCCTGTCTTCGGCGATGTTCGGGACGGTGACCGGTTCGGCAGTGGCCAACGTCATGGCGACCGGCTCGATCACCATTCCCACGATGAAGCGGCTGCGCTATCCACCGGCCTTTGCCGGGGCGGTCGAGGCCGTTGCCTCCTCCGCCGGCCAGCTTACGCCGCCGGTGATGGGGGCAGCGGCCTTCATCATGGCTGAGTTCCTGAACATTCCCTATACCGACATTGTCGTTGCGGCGATCGGTCCGGCATTTCTCTACTACCTGGCGGTATGGCTCGGGGTGGATCTCTATGCGCGTCGCACAGGGTTGCAACCGACACCGAGGAGCGAAATGCCCGAACCGGCGGAATTCCTCGCACCGGACAAGTCAATTCCCTTGTTTCTTCCCATCGCGGCGATGGTCTACTTCCTGTTCAACGGCTACACGCCGAGCTTTGCAGGTGCCGGTGCTGTTATCATACTGGTTTTGGCCTGTGTGGTGGTGCGCCCGTTCGCGCGTGACGGAAGAGAGCAGGGCGTGCTGGCCTCTTGGGCCAAGCTGGCGCGCGACCTCTATGAGGGGATGATCGAAGCAGGGCGGGCGTTGGTGATGATCGCCGCGCTGCTAGCCTGCGCCGCCATCGTCGTCAAGGTTCTGACGGCGACGGGTGCCGGGGTCAAAGTCTCGAACCTGTTGTTCTCTGTGTCCGGTCAGGGGTTGATCGTGGCCCTGTTGCTGGCGGCGGTGCTGGCGATCTTGCTGGGTATGGACGTGCCGACGACGGCCTCCTATGTGCTGGCGGCGGCAATCGCCGCGCCCAGTCTCGTGCGGCTTGGCCTACCCGAACTGACGGCTCATCTTTTTGTCTTCTACTATGCGATCCTGTCGGCCATCACGCCACCGGTCTGCGCCAGTGTCTATGCCGCCGCCGCCCTGGCAGGGGCCAATTTCTGGCGGGTGGCGGGTCGCGCGCTGATGTTGGCCGGAGCGATCTATGTGGTGCCGTTTCTCTTTGTGTTCCGGCCGGGCATACTGGCCCAGGGCGGCACGGTGCAAATCCTACTGGATATGGGCGTGGCCTGCGCCGCGGTTTTTGCCGTCAGCGTCGGCACAAGCGGCTGGTTTCGTGGAAAGGTGCCGGTCATCGGCCGGTTGCTGTTCCTGTCGGCTGCCGGCTTGCTGTTTTACGCCGCGCCTGCGGCCGACATCGTTGGTGGGCTGGCGCTGGCCGGGCTCTTGGCGTGGCGGTTTTTGCGCGGAGCACCGCAGCCCGGCCGCGCCGGGTGACCTCCGAAAAGCGAAGAGCCACCGCAGACAACCTCTGCGACGGCTCTTCCACATTCGGCCCCGAAGTGGCGGTGCCTCTGGCCTCAGGTCATTTTGAAGTAGGGAAAAGTCACTTCGTCGGTTGCCTTGACGAACGTCACTTCCACCTTGGCCCCGATATGAACCTTCTCGGGGTCGCCGGTCTGGATCCGGCTCATCATCCGGGGGCCTTCCTCCAGCTCGATCAATGCCACGACATATGGCACGTCATCCGCGAAAGTCGGCCCTGCCGGACGGCGCGCGATGGTGAAGGTATGCACCTTGCCGCGTCCGCTCACGGTGTTGAAGCGCAGATTGTCGGAATGGCAATACGGGCAAATAGAGCGGGGATAGAAATGATGTTTGCCGCAATCGCCGCAAAGCGGGATGTCGAGGCGGCCCTCGCGCGTGGCCTCCCAATAGGGGGCACTGTCATGGTCGATCACCGGAAGCGGTTTTTCAATGCTCATCGTCTTAGCCCTTCTGCAAAATCACGGTCGCACCTGAGGAAAGCGTACCCCCGGTACCATGCACCAGAGCGGTCTCGGCGCCCTTGACCTGGCGCTCGCCGCCTTCGCCGCGAAGCTGCCGGACGGCCTCGATCAGCAGGAACATTCCGAACATGCCCGGATGCAGCGCCGAGAGGCCGCCGCCGCTGGTGTTCATTGGGAACGCCCCGCCTGGTGCCGTGCGCTGGCCCGACACGAAATCCCCGCCTTCGCCGATCTTGCAGAAGCCGAGAGCCTCGAGCGAGAGCAGCACGGTGATGGTAAAGCTGTCATAGATCTCGACCAGGTCGATATCCGAATGGCTCACCCCGGCCATTTTTATTGCGCGTTCCCCGGCCTTTTGCGCGGGAAGCAGGCGGGCGAGGTCCGGCATTTCGCCGATGGCCCAGTGGGTATGCGCCTCGCCATAGCCCTTGACCGCGACGGGACGGGTGTTGAGGTCCTTGGCCCGCTCGGCGGTGGTCATGACGAGGGCGCCGGCCCCGTCGGTGACGAGACAGCAATCGAGCAGATGCAGCGGCTCCGAGATCATCGTGCTGGACAGCACGTCGTCAATGGACAGCGGATCGCGACGCGTCGCCTCGGGGTTCAACTGTGCCCATTTCCGCGTCGCGACGGCGATTTCGGCCAGATTCTCGGACGTGGTGCCAAATTCATGCATATGGCGCTGTGCGGCCATCGCATAGCCGCCCACAGGCGTGGGCATTCCGTAAGGCGTTTCATGCTGCATGGACAGGACTGAAGGCCGACCCCCTAGATTGCGGCTGCGCAGGGATTTCTGGTCCGAGCTGTAGACAATCAGCGCAACCTCGCAATAGCCTTCGCGAAGAGCCATGGCGGCATGTGCGATATGGGCCTCGAATGCCGAACCGCCAATATTCGTGCCATCGACGAATGTCGGCATGATGCCCAGATATTCGCCCAGCGTCACCGTGGCCAGTTGGCCGGGGCCGGGGACCCCCCACATGCCGGCCGTCAGAAGACCGTCGACATCGCTCAACTTCAGTCCTGCTTCTTCGACGGCGGCTTTTGCCACAAATGCGGCATGACCAAGGACCGAAGCCTTGGTGACGAACTTGCCGTCCTTCAGCGGCGCGTCGGCGATGCCGACGACCACCGGTTCTCGTCCGTTCTTCATATGCTCTTTCTCCTTCTTGTCGGGCTGTCCCGGTGCGCCCCGAACTGTTAGCCCGGGCGCATGGTCTTGGCGATGAGCGTACGCTGAATCTGCGAGGTTCCGCCGCCGATGGTGCTTTGCATCCCTTCGCGGAAATACCGCTCCATATCTGCTTCGGGCAGCATCGAGTGGCCACCCAGGATCTGCATTCCGTTGCGCGTCACCGTCTGCAGCGTCTCGGAGGCATAGAGCTTTGCCATCGAGACCTCTCGCGTGCAGGGCGTCTTGGCTGCGGCCAGGCTGGCGGCGCGATAAACCAACAGCCGGGCGGCATCGACCTGGGTCTGCATGTCGGCCAGCATGTGGCGGATCACCTGAAAGTCGAAGATCGGCTTGTCGAACTGAATCCGTTCGTGGGCGTAGCGCAGAGCATCGTCTACGGCTGTCTGGGCATTGCCCACATAGGCGGCGGCCACGGCCACGCGTTCCAGTTCCAGATGGTCGGTGATGATCTTCCAGCCATCGTTTTCCGTGCCCAGCAGCGCATCGGCCGGCAGTTTCACGTCGTCCACGAAAATCTCGGTGGTGCCGGTTGCGCGGCGCGCCATGGTCGGCAGCTTGCGGATGTCCAGACCTTCGGTGTCATTGGGGATCAGGAAAACCGACAGCCCCTTGTGTTTGGGCGCGTCGGGGTCGGTCCGGGTCAGCATTGCAAGGATTGCGTTATCGGCCGCAGCGCCCGAGCACCACAGTTTCTGCCCGTTGACGACCCAGCCGTTGCCGTCGCGCCGCGCGCGGGTCTTTGTCGATGCCGCATCCGACCCCGCGCCCGGTTCGGAAATCGAGATCGAAAAGCGGATGTCGCCATTGAGGAAGGGCTGGATGTACCGCTCTTTTTGCTCGGGCGTGCCGAATTTCTCGACATTCATCGCGGTGAACGTCGCCACCATCAACCCGGTCGAGAAGTCAAAGCCGTATTTGGCCAACCCTTCGCACATCAGGGCATAATCCATGATGTCACCGCCAAGACCGCCGCTCTCTTCTGAAAACAGGATGCCGAGCCAGCCCTGCTTGGCCACTTTTTCATAGGCTTCGTAGGGGTATTTGCGCTCGCGGTCGCAATTGCGGATATAATCGCGGCCGATCTCTTCGTCGACGAAACGCTCGACGGTGGCGCGCCACATCTCTTGCTCGGGTGTCAGAAAGTTCATGCGCTCTGTCCTTGTGTCTTGTCGTGCGCCGCACGGATTTTGGCCGGTTCTCCGGGGCGATCCAGACGCGACTTGCGGATCAGCAGGCTGAACTCGCAGCGCAGGACCGTTTCGTCCCGCTGGTTGATGCCTTCCAGTTTGCTGGTCACGACGCCGTGCCTTTCGTCATGGTCCTTCAGGTCGATGATTTCGGTGCGGGCCCAAAGGGTGTCGTTGATAAAAGTGGGCCGCAAAAAGCGTAGCTTGTCACAGCCATAGAAAGCGGCCAGCACGGAACTGTCGAAGGGGATCATCGCATTGACGATCGAGAACACGAGGCTGCCCTGCACGAGGCGCTGGCCATACAGAGACGATTTGGCGTGCTCGACGTTGGAGTGAAGTTCCAGCCAGTTCCCGGTCAACATGCAGAAATTGACGACATCGGTTTCGGTCATCGTCCGACCGCTCGAAATGCCGGTCTGGCCAAGTGACAACTCTCCAAAAGGGTGACGTATCACGTTGATTTCTCCTGTCCGTCCGCCTTTGATGACAAAACGATCAAGGCATCGGCGGCGACCAATCCCTTCCCGTCGGCCCGAACCATCACAGGGTTGATTTCAATTTCCGAGATCAGATCGGCGTTCTCGGCAAAGAAAACAGATATGCGTGAAATCAGGTCTGCCAGGGCATCTTTGTCGGCCGGTTCTGCGCCGCGTAGTCCAGTCAGCAACCGCGCCCCCGGACCCGATCGCAGCATGGCCGCGGCAGTTTGCGGGGTGGCGGGCGCAAGCCTGATTTCGGCGGCATCAATCAGTTCTACAAGGATGCCGCCAGGACCGGCCAGAACGATCGGACCAAAGGTGTCGTCGCGTTTGCAGCCGATAATCCATTCGGCCACGGACCCTTCTTCCATTTCCTCGATCAGCGCCGTGCCGCCCGCAAAACGTTCCGCCATTTCCGCGGCGGCCTGTTTCGCCTCGTCGGGGGAAAGACCCAAACGGACGAGCCCGTGATCGGACTTATGCGGATAGTCATCGTGACACAGCTTGGCGACACAGCGCCCGTGGTCGGGGTCACGTCGGGGCACCGGGATTCCAATCCGTTGCAGCAGATCCTTCGCATCGGCCTCGTGGATAACCGTGCGCCCGGCACGCTGCCAGTTTTCCAGCGTTTCTCTTTGGGTCATGCCACTTCTCCTGTCGCGACCGCGAGTGCGGCGAGGCCCGATGCCGCCCGAGCGGGCGAATCATAGACAGGAACGGCTCGTTCGCGCAGCGCCTCGCCCGAGGCATTGCTGCGTGCCGAACCGGTCCAGACGATCAGAATCGGCTTGTCTGTGCTGTCGAACGCCTCGGCCAAGGCCTCGATGAACTGCTGATCTGGCACAAATGTGATAATTGCGATGGCAATATCCACGCCCGGATCGGCGGCAACGGCCTCCAGACAGCGTCCGACATATGTGGGATTCGCCAAAACCACACCGGTCAGATCGACCGGGTTTGTCACCGACCCATAAAAGGGCACATAGCGCGACAGCGCCGTCTGCGTCGTTTCATCCAGCACCGGAACCTCGAAGCCGGCGCTTTCGGCCAAGTCGGTCATTTCGACGCCAAGCCCGCCGGTGACAGAAATGATCCCGACCCTGTTTCCGGCAGGTCGTCGACCCGCGGCGAGCGCCGTCACGGCATCGACGGCGGCGACGGATTCACGGGCGCGGATGACACCGGTTTCGCGAAAGACCGCGCTGATCACCCGGTCGTCCCCGGCCATGGCGCCGGTATGCGACTGGACCGCGCGTGACCCGGCGCGGCTGCGCCCACCCTTGACCGCGACAATATGCTTCCCCGCCTGTGTCAGCCGCTGGGCCGCTTCGGAAAAACGGCGTCCGTCGCGCAGTTCCTCGACGTAGCAAAGAACCACCCGCGTCTGGGGGTCGTTGCCCAGATAATCCAGCAGGTCCGCTGCGGTCAGGTCGGTTTCGTTGCCGCTGGAAACGATGGCGTTGATGCCCACGCCGCGTTCGCCCAGGCGCAACGCCATAAGGCCCGCAAGCGCGCCGGACTGGGAAATCATGGCCACGGGACCAGGCCGAAGATCGTTGAACATCGGGCTGAAGGTCAGTTGCAGGTCCGCCGCGGGGCGCACCACGCCTTCGCAGTTCGGTCCGACCAGTCTGAAGGGCGCGTCTTGCATGATCCGGCGCAAGCGCTCTTCGTTGTCATGCCCTTCTTCCCCGGCTTCGGAAAAGCCCGAGGTGACCCCGACCACGACCTTTACATCGAGCCTGGTGCAGGTCTCCAGAGCGTCCAGCGCGACCCCGACCGGCGTTGCCAGCACAACCACGTCGATCGGGCTGTCAATCTCGTCCAGACTGCGCACAGCCGGAAGGCCTTCGATCTCGCCGCCCGAAGGGTTCACGGGGATAATCGTGCCGCTGTAACCGTTGCTCTTCAGCAGGGCCATGACGGCCTGCCCCAACTTGCCCTTGGTGCGGGACGCGCCGACCACCGCAATGGTGCGAGGGTCGAACAACCCGTCCAGTGCGTCGGCTACCGTGGGCCGGCATGCCGTCATTCGATTCGTGTTTGGCTCTGCCATTCTTTCCTCCGTCAAGTGAAAAAACATCGGCTCGTTTCGGCGATCTAACGGTTGTTCGATTGTTCTCGCAATGGATTCTAGTTCCGAGCAGAATGAGGCTTTCAGAGCCGCAAACTAGGGCTTGACGTCGGAAAATTCGCAGAACGAGGCAGACACGTGAAAATGGAAAATGGGCCACTGAGCGATGTCAGGGTGATTGAACTGGGGCATGTGATCGCAGCACCGATGTGCGGCGCATTGCTGTCCGATTTTGGCGCCGACGTGGTCAAGATCGAGCGTCCGGGGCAGGGTGACATGCTGCGGGTACTGAGCGCGCGGGCCAGTGATGGCGTTGGCGCCTGGTGGAAGACCCTGGCACGAAACAAGCGTCTGATGGCGCTGGATTGGAAGAGTGAAGACGGCCGCGCCATTCTGCGCCGGCTGGTCGAAAACGCCCATGTGCTTATCGAGAACTTTCGACCCGGTGTTCTGGAACGGGCAGGGTTGGCCCCAGAGGTCCTGCATGAGTGGAACCCCGATCTGGTGATCGTGCGGATCTCGGGCTATGGCCAGACGGGGCCGCGCGCCTCGTGGCCGGGTTTCGGTCGGGCCGGCGAGGCCATGAGCGGACTGGCGCACATCACCGGCTTTGCCGACAACGCGCCGATGCACCCCGGCTTTCCCGCTGCGGATTCGACCACAGGCCTGATGGCGGCCTACGGCGCGATGATGGCGCTGCATGCGGTGCAGAACGGCCGCGCCCGGGGGCAAGTGGTGGACCTGGCTATTTTCGAGCCGCTGTTGCGCCTGATCGACTATCACGTTCCGACGCGAACCGGCGCGGGGCTGCCGGTTGACCGAAACGGGCTCCAGGCGCCCAATTCCTACGCCCCGGCGGGGGTGTTTCGCGCCCGCGACGGGAAATGGGTCACAATCAGCGCAGGCAGTGCCGCGACCGGGCGGCGGCTTCTGGAAGCCGCGGGCGGAAAGGAATGGGCGGAACAGCCGCAATTCCAAAGCCTCGATGGCTTCGCGGAGCACATGGACGAGATTGTGGACCGTCTCGGCGCATTTGTGGCACAGCATGACGCGCAGAAGGCGATTGACATCTTCCAGGCCCACGATGCCGTGGCTGCGATGGTCTATGACGTCGATGACATCCTGGCCGATCCGCAGATCGCCGCGCGAAGGGACATTGTTGGGGTGGAGGGCGACGACACCAAGGTCGTCGGACCCGTGCCAAAGCTGGACAAGACGCCGGGACGGCTGCGCTGGCTTGGGCGCCGCGAACTGGGTGCTGACACCCGGGCGATTTTACAAGAGCTCGCGTACGACACCGGGCAAATCGACACCCTAATCGAACAAGGCACTGTGGCCGAACCGGGCCGCTGAGCCGGGTCTGCAAGACGTGAGGAGAAAATCATGACCTATCAGATGACATCCGAACAGCAGGGAATCCGCGATGCGATCCTGCGGATCTGCGAAGAATTCGACGACGAATTCTGGCTGACACGCGATCGCGTAGGCGGTTTCCCGCGAGAGCTGCATCAAAAGCTGGCCCGCGATGGCTGGCTGGGGATTGCAATCCCCGAAGAGTACGGAGGTGCCGGTCTTGGCATCGTCGATGCCGCGATCATGATGCAGGCCATTGCGGAATCCGGCGGCGGCAACAGCGCCGCATCGGCGATTCACATGAATATCTTCGGTCTGAACCCAGTCGTGAAATTCGGCACCGATGACCAGAAAAAGAAATACCTTCCGCCTTTGGTGGCAGGCGATGAACGTGCGTGTTTCGGGGTGACCGAGCCGACAACCGGTCTGGACACCACCAAACTGAAAACACGCGCCGTGCGACAGGGTGACCGATATGTGGTGCACGGCCAGAAGGTCTGGATTTCAACCGCCCAGGAGGCCGACAAGATCCTGTTGCTGGCGCGCACGACCCCGCTTGAGGACGTCAAGAAACCGACAGAAGGATTAAGCCTTTTTTACACCGATCTGGACCGATCTTTCGTCACCGTGCGCGAGATCGAAAAGATGGGCCGCAAATGTGTCGACTCGAACGAACTGTTCATCGACGGGCTTCCGATCCCCGCCGGGGATCTGATCGGCGAAGAAGGCCAGGGCTTTCGTCAGATCCTGCACGGGCTGAACCCCGAACGGGTTCTAATTGCCGCTGAAGCAGTCGGAATCGGGCGGAATGCGCTTCGGCGCGCCGCGGATTACGCCAATGAGCGCGTCGTTTTTGGCAGACCAATCGGTCAGAATCAGGGTGTACAGCACCCCCTGGCCGCCAGCTGGGCGGAACTGGAGGCGGCCAACCTGATGGCGATGCACGCCGGCGCGCTCTACGACGCGGGCAAGCCCTGCGGAAATGAAGCCAACGCAGGAAAATATCTGGCCGCCGAAGCGGCGGTGAAGGCGACACAGACCGCGCAGCTGACCTTCGGGGGGTTCGGATACGCCAAGGAATACCATGTCGAGCGTCTTGTTCGCGAGGCCATCCTGTTCCGCATCGCGCCGGTCACCCCGCAGCTGGTGCTTTCGTTTATCGCGGAACATGCCCTCGGCCTGCCAAAATCCTACTAGTTACGAACATCAAAGGAAGTCCCATGCGAATTCATGGAATGGATGCCATTTTCAACCCTCGCTCGGTAGCGGTGATTGGCGCCTCAAGCGATCCCAAGCGCATCGGCGGAAGGCCGGTGGATTTTCTCAAGCGGCACGGTTTCGACGGCCCGATCCTGCCTATCAACCCGAAATCGCCAGAGGTGCAGGGCCTGACGGCGTATCCGTCGATCTCGGAGGCACCCACGACACCGGACCTGGCCGTGATCGCGCTGCCCGCGCCGCTGGCCGTTCAGGCGGTCGAACAGTGCGCGGCCCAAGGTGTGCGGGGGGCGGTGATCTTCAGTTCGGGGTTCTCGGAGGTCGATGCCGACGGGGCCGCCCTTCAGGCGCGCATGGTCGACATCGCGCGCGAGGGCGGCATGCGGCTTGTGGGGCCGAACTGCCTTGGCATCGCGAATGTGCGCCACAACCTCTATGCGACATTCACGCCCGGGGTCGAAAAACACCTGCCAAAACCCGGCGGCGTGTCGATCGTCAGTCAAAGCGGCGCGTTCGGCTCGTATTGCATGACGCTCGTTCGAATGCGCGGACTTGGGGTCAATATCTGGGCGACGACGGGCAATTCCTGCGATGTCGATTTTGCCGATGCCGTGGCCTATTGCGCGCAGGATGACGATACCCGCGTCATCATGGGATATCTCGAAGGGGCAACCGATCGCGACAGGCTGGTCGAGGCACTTGAGCTGGCGCGGGCCCGGGGAAAGCCGGTGGTCATGATGAAGGTCGGGCGCAGCGCGGTCGGAGCAGAGGCCGCGCAGTCGCATACCGCCTCATTGGCTGGGGCAGACGCGGTTTATGACGCGGCGTTCCGGCAGTACGGCGTTTACCGGGCGCAATCGGTCGATGAAATGTTCGATGTGACTTATGCCTGTGCCGAATCCGCGTCGATGATGCAGGGCGACCGGCTGGGCCTTGTGACAGTCTCGGGCGGGGTCGGGGTGCTGATGGCCGACGAAGCCGAAAAGCTGAAACTGGACGTGCCTGCGCTTCCCGATCATGCACAGAAAAAGCTGAAAGAGGTGCTGCCATTTGCCGGTGTCCGAAACCCGGTCGATGTGACGGCGCAGCTGGTCAACCAGATCGATCTTCTGGAAACCAACATGGATGTGTTGTTTGGTGACGGCGAGATCGATGGGGC
The DNA here is from genome assembly GCF_002814095.1 of Sagittula sp. P11. NCBI lineage: Bacteria > Pseudomonadati > Pseudomonadota > Alphaproteobacteria > Rhodobacterales > Roseobacteraceae > Sagittula > Sagittula sp. P11. The sequence goes on along the minus strand of NZ_CP021915.1, from coordinate 165,480 downwards.
CATCATCTTCATGTCGACGGTCGGACTTGTCGCCGACCTGAACGAAGCCATTCGGCGCGGACTGGAGCGCATTCGCGAGAAATATCCCGATCGGCCAATGCTGTTCTGTTCGCTGACAGAGCCAGAGGGGCGCGCCGCGTACGAAAAGTCGGGGTTCATCGTGTTCGAGGAACCGACCCGTGCAGTCCGGGCGATGGCCGCATTGCGCTATTTTGCCCGTTCCTTCGCGCGGGCAGGCGAAAAGGACCCGATACCCGAACTCTCCAACCTGTCGCCGTTGCCGGACGGAATTGTGAACGAGATCGAGGCCAAGGCCCTGCTTGCAGAGGCCGGAATCGGGATCGTGCGCGAAACCCTGGCCACCACCCCCGAAGCGGCAGCTCAGGCAGCGCAAGAAATGGGATTCCCGGTCGTGCTGAAGATTGCCTCGCCCGACATCTTGCACAAATCCGACATCGGGGGCGTCGCGCTTGATCTGCGTTCGGCCGAAGATGTCCGCTCTGCCGGGGCACGAATCTTGGAATTGGCGTCCGAGAAGATGCCCGGTGCGCGGATCGACGGGCTGGTCGTGGCGGAACAGGCAGCACCTGGACTGGAGGCTATACTCGGCGTGACCCAGGACCCGGCTTTCGGCCCGGTGGTCATGTTCGGTCTGGGCGGGGTGTTTGTCGAGGCCCTCGAAGACGTGTCTTTCCGCGTCGCACCATTCGGACCTGTCGAAGCGCGCCGTATGATTGACGAAATCCGCAGCCGCAAACTGCTGGACGCATTCCGGGGCGCGCCCGAACGCGACATCGACGCCCTCGCCGGCGCCCTTGCCCGACTGTCTGCTTTTGCCGCCCATCACGGGGCCGCGCTTGAGACCATTGATGTCAATCCATTGATCGTCGGAGCAAGCGGGCAGGGAGCCGTCGCCGCTGACGGTGTGATCATACCCGCCAATCGAGGAGGCCACTGACAACCGAACCCGAAATCTTTCCTGATCCCCAAGCCGCTTGCGGCGTGCCCCCGGCAGTTTTCTAACAGTTGACAGAATTTACAAGCGCGGCCATCCTTCCGTATGGAACGCTGTGCATATAACTGCACACGAAGGGAGGAGATCATGGAAACCGCGCATCAGACTTCAGCAAGAACAGGCGGCGATCAAATTGTGAAATCGGTGGCGCGCACCTGTCAGACTTTGGTGTATTTCGATGAAGTTCAGCGACCGCTTTCGGTCGTGGAAGTGTCCAAGGAACTGGGGTACCCGCAGTCAAGTACCTCGGCGCTGCTCAAAAGCTTGGTGAAGCTTGGATTTCTGACCCACGATGCCCGAAAGAAGAGTTATTTTCCCACCGAGCGCGTTCCGCTTTTAGGGTCGTGGATGAATCCAGATCTGTTCGGCGAAGGCACCATCCACCGGCTGCTCAAGGCAATTTCGGAACGCACACGGCATGTGGTGGTTCTGGCAACCAAGAATGGGGACGAAGCCGAGTACGTGCAAGTTGTCCGCCCGAAAGATTCGCCGATCCACCACATATCGCTCGGGACACGTCGTCCGCTGGGTAACTCAGGTGTCGGGCGCGTTCTGATGAGTCGTTTCAGTGACGACGAAGTGCGCAGTCTGTTCCGCAGGATCAACGCCTATCGCGCGCCCGACAAACCGGCAGTGGATGTGAAAGCTTTCGTGGCCTCGTTGGCAGAAACCCGTGCCAAGGGCTATTACCTCTCAACCGATCAGGTGGTTCAAGGGAGCGGCTTGATTTCCATGCCGTTTCCTAACCATCTGAACTCGCGGCTTTTCGCTGTCGGGGTTGGCGCTCCAACTGATGTTATCTTGAGATCCGAAAAAGAGATCGTAGGGATCATGCACGAAGAAATCGTTCGAAATCTGAAGAAGATGGGTCAACAGTCCCTGACCGCCTGACCGCCTGGATCAGCCAGCGCCGTAAAAAATGGCCCGGCTTGACGAAGACGGGACTTGGGGGGCGCGGACGAAACGCGCCACTTGCCAATGTCAGGGTCCGTTTTCAGGCGGCGGAAATAGCCTCTTCGCGTCAGGCTCAAGGTTGAGCCTGACCGGCGGGGCGTCGTTAGCACCGGCATCCCCGAAGGCCGGGCGGTGTAGGATGCGCTGCCCAGAGCAGTGCGACCACGGTTTCGGCCCGCCCCAAGAATACCGGCTTGAAGAGAGGCGCCGCGAAAGAGGCCGACCATCATCGTGTTGATCGTAAGCGGCGTCTACGCCCCACCGGAGTTCAGCTCGACGGCTTGAAGTTCCAGGGTAGCAACTCGTCGATCCGGTTCGCGGGATGCCCTGCCGCGATCGCCTCGAGCGTCGCCTTGAGATAGACAAAGGGTACGATTTCGTTGATCTTTGCTGTGGCGATGAGCGAGGCGATGCGGCCCCAGGTCCGACCACCTTCGTCGTGGCCGGCGAAGAGTGCGTTCTTCCGCGTCAGGGCGATCGGCCTGATGAGATTCTCCACGGCATTGGAGTCGATCTCGACGCGTCCGTCCTGCAGGAAGGTCTGTAGCCCGTCCCACTGCCGGTGGATATAGGCGAGTTTCTCTCCGAGGCGGGACTTGGCGGAGATCCGGCGGCGCTGGCTCTGCAACCATTCGCCGAACTGGGCCACCAGCGGCGCGGTGCGTGTCTGTCTCGCCGACAGGCGCTGTCCCGGTCCCATGCCGCGGATCTCGGTTTCGATCCGGTAGAACTCGGCGATCCGGCGCAGCCCCTCGGCGGCGATCTCCGATCCATCACGGTCGAAGACTTCCTTCAGCTTCCGGCGGGCATGTGCCCAGCAGTGCGCAACCGTGATCGGCGCGCCGCCCTTGCGCGAGGGGCGCGTCAGCCGATCGTAGCCGGGATAGCCGTCCAGCTGCAGGATGCCGTCGAAGCCCTGCAGGATCTGCTCCGCGTTCACGCCGGCGCGGCTCGGGCGGTAAGTGAAGACCACGCCGGGCGGGTCATCGCCGCCCCAGCCCCGATCATCTCGGGCCAGCGCCCAGAGGAAGCCAGTCTTCGTCCTGCCTCGCCCGGGCTCCAGAACCGGCGCCGTCGTTTCGTCCATGAAGAGTTTGCCCGAGCCCTTCAGGTGCTCGGCGAGCCGGTCGACCACCGGGGCAAGGTGGAAGGCCGCGGTGCCGACCCAATCGGCGGGCGTGCTGCGCCGAAGGTCGATCCCGGAACGCGCGAGGATCTGGCTCTGGCGATAGAGAGGCAAATGGTCGGCGAACTTGGCGACGAGCACATACGCAATGGCGCCCTCGGTCGGCAGCCCGCCCTCGATCAGGAAGGCAGGGGCTGGCGCCTGGGTGACCCCTTCGGCGTAGGCACGGCAGGCATACTTGGGTCGAACCGTCACGATGACGCGGAGCTGGGCCGGCACGATGTCCAGCCGCTCGCTGCGGTCCTCGCCGATCCGGTGCATCGTGCCGCAGCCGCAGGGACACTCCAGGCTGGCCGGCTCGATCATCTGCTCGATCCGGGGGAGGCTCTCAGGCAGATTGCCCCGATTGCGGCGGGCGACCTTGGATCGCCGCGGACCGGACGAGGCCGTGGCGTCTTCATCCTGCTGGGCCTCTGCCTCGACGACGGCAGTTTCCAGATCTTCGAAGGCCAGCTGCCGCTCGTCCTCACTCAGTTTCTCGGACCTTTTGCCATGCACGACCTGGTTCAGTTCGGCGACGAGGTGCTCGAGGCGCTTGTTGGCTTCCCTGAGTGCATCACGCTCGCGCAGGACGGCCAGAACAGCGTCACGCTGGTCTTCCGGAATGGCCGACAGGTCGAGGGATAGGGCGCTGGACATGGCGGCATCATATCCCGCTCCTGCGTTTGTCAGGCCGGCTTTCCCCGCCCTGAGTCACTCTGCCACAGCGGGGGCGCGCGTCTCCAGAGACCGCACCCGCCGCCAGTCCAGCCCGGCGAACAGCGCCTCGAACTGGGCGCGATTCAGGGTCATCGCACCATCCCGGATCGCGGGCCAGGTGAAGGTGCTCTCCTCCAGCCGTTTGTAGGCCATGACGAGACCGCTGCCGTCCCAGAACAGGATCTTCATCCGGTCTGCGCGCTTCGCCCGAAAGATAAAGACCGTCCCGGTGAACGGATCTTCGGTCAAGGTCGACTGCACCAAGGCTGCCAGTCCATCATGCCCCTTGCGGAAGTCTACCGGCTTCGTCGCCACCAGGATGCGGACCCCTTGAGACGGCATCAGCATGCAGGCGCTTCCAGAGTGCGCACGATCGCGGCGATCTGACCTGCCGACGTGTCAGAAGACAGCTCGATCCGGGTTGTTCCCTTGACGATCCGGATCACCTGCTGGGGCTTCGCGTCGGAAAGCTCGGGCGTCTCAGTCGGATCGCAAATGACCAGAGGCGCGAAGACCGGCTCTCCGAGTTCCGCCGGAGGAAGAACCAGCTGGCCCTGCTTTGCCAGACGCCGCCAAGCCGAGAGCTGGTTTGGGCGGATGTCATATCGCTCGGCAATCGCATTCACGGTCGCTCCCGGCTCCAAAGTCTCTGCCACAGCGCGAGCCTTCACGTCGTCCGGCCAGCGCCGATGACCTGACCCGTAGATCTCGACGCCCAGAGATCTGAGAAACGAATTTGTCGCGCACATTGCGAAACACACTCCCCATCATGAGATGGATATCACCTCGCAGTGCCGGAGCTCATCTACAACGTGGGGCGCAGCCGCCGCTTACTGTTGATCGGCAGGCCACGGAATCCTTTCTTTCGGCCGTGAAAGCGCTGGAGATTCCCACCCACGATTGGCGTTCGATCTTCTCTGTTGCGTCGCCGCGGATTCAGTTCGCGTATTCGCATATATGTGTGATCTCGCGACAGTTGCGCTCCCGGCCACCCATAAACATTGACCGGTTCACCGCACCATGGTGCGCTGATCGACAACGCCACAGGGAGGAAGACTGCCATGACAAGAAACACAAAACTCGATCGGTTTGCCGCAGGGGCGGCGCTGGTGATCGCGGTCGGAACGATGCCGCAAATTGCGGCGGCCGAAGTGACACTCAAGGTTGCAGATACCTTTCCGCCCGGCCACTACATCGTCGAGACCGGCACCACCTACTGGATGGACCGCGTAACCGAGCTGACCGATGGCGAGGTCAAGTTTCAGTATTTCGGTGCCGGTCAGTTGGGTTCGCTGCGCGATATGTTCTCGATGGTGCAGACAGGCGTGGTGGACATCGGCTATGTTCCGCCGGCCTATAACGGGGGCACGATGCCGCTGGCGGGCGTGCACACGCTTCCTGGCCTTTTCTCGCAGAGCGTTGTCGGGACGCCCGCTTTTTTTGAAACGGTGACGTCGGATCCGATCCTGCAAAACGACTTCCTGGCCAACGGGATGCGCCCAGTCTGGGGTGTAATGACCTCGACCTACAACCTGTTCACCCGCGACCAGGATGTTAGCGGCATTGATGACATCAAAGGGCTGAAACTGAAAACCATTGCCGGGAACATGGCGGAGTCGGTCAAGGCCCTAGGGGGCGCGCCGGTTGATATTCCCAGCCCGGAAACCTATCAGGCCATCCGCACCGGCACCGTCGACGGCACGATCTTTCCCACCACCAGCATCTATTCCTACAAGCTGGACGAGGTAATCGATACCGCCGTTCTGGGTCTGGATGTTTTTGTGTATTGGGCGCCCTACGCGATCCGCGAGGAGGTCTGGCAGGATCTGTCGCCAGAGCATCAACAGGCCATTCAACAGGCGTCGCAGGAGGCGATGCAGCGAGTTGCCGAAGAAACCGACCGATCGGCCGCCGAGCTTGAGGACAAGATGCGGGACAGCGGTATCGAGGTCATCGTTCTGGATGAAGCGCAGCGCGAAAAGGTCAAATCGGCCACAGCGCCGGTGTTCGATGCCTGGGTCTCTGGTCTGCAAGAGCGCGGACTGCCTGCGGGCGAAGTGCTGGAGATGTTTCGTGCGAACATCGAAAAGCACCAGACGCAGTAAGGCGCGCAACCGTGTCCCGTCACGATCTTGATCCCCGAGAGGACGCCGTGCCGTCGCCGAGAGTTGGATTGCACGGTCCTCTGGGCCGAGCGATGGACCGGGTGGATACCGGGATGAACTGGCTGTCGCGCGCTGCGATGATGGTCATGCTGGTGCTGATCCTCATACAGGTCTTTACGCGCTATATCCTGAATGACCCGATCGAAGGGGTCATTGGCGCTACAGAGCTATATCTGATGCCCATCATCGTGTTCGGAAGCCTGAGCTATCTGGAAATGTATGATGGCCACGTGCGAGTGGGGATAGTGTTTGATGCTCTGCCCGAAGGGCTGCGGGCCGGTTTCAATGTCGTCTTGCGATTGGCAGCGGCCGCGTTTTTTGCGCTGATCTGTTACGGTGCCTCGCGCGAGGCGCTTAAGGCGTGGGACTTCGGATATCGCACATCCGGCGACATCGACGCGCCTCTCGTCACCACGCTTGTGATTGCGCCGATTGGCTGCGTGCTGATCGTTCTGCGCCTTCTCGTAAATGCGGCGGGTGACGTTCAGCACCTTCGCGGCGCTTCGGATCGGATTGGCTGAGTATGGAATTTCTTGCACCTGTGTCGCTATTGCTGGCGGGGCTTCTCGTCGTCGGGATGCCGATAGGCTTCGCGATGGGCATCGCCGGCACCGTCGGCCTGTATCTGATCGGCGGGCTCAATCTGGCGCTCGGCATCCTGTCGGTGGCCCCGTATCGCAACACCGCCTCTTGGCTGTTGACCGCCATTCCCTTGTTCATCTTGATGGCCGAGATCCTGTCGGCCAGTCGGATTTCGTCGGACATGTTCCGCGCCGCCAACAGGTGGGTGGGCCATTTGCCCGGCGGACTGGCCGTGGCCACGGTCTTTACCAGCGCAGGCTTCGGGGCGGTTTCGGGCTCGTCCACCGCGGCGACGGCCACGATGGCGCGCACCGTCGCGCCCGAGGCTGAGAAATATGGCTATGACCGCGGCATGATCGTAGGCACGGTTGCGGCCGCCGGGACGTTGTCGATCATGATCCCGCCTTCGGTTGTGCTGATGGTTTACGGTATCATCACCGAAACCTCGATCGGCGGGCTGTTCATTGCCGGCATTCTGCCGGGTCTCATTACCGCGCTCAGCTTTGCCGGGATCACGATGGTCTGGGCGACGCTGAACCGCGATCTGGCGCCACCAGTGCAAAGCCATGGGTGGCGTGAGCGCTTCGCGTCACTGCGCGACATCTGGCCGGTGGTTCTGCTGTTCGTCTTTGTCGTGGCCGGGATTTATTCTGGCGCTGTCACCGTGACCGAAGCCGCCGCGGTCGGCTGCTTTGGCGCGATCATGATTGCCGCCGTGTTGCTCAGACGTATGGGCTGGCGCGAATTCATGGGGGCGCTCGAACGTACAACGCGCCCGACTGCAATGATCTTCACCATTATTATCGGGGCGCACATTTTCGGCTATTTTGTCACCCTGACCATGGCACCGCAGGCGCTGGTTTCGTACGTGCAAGGGCTTGAGATCGGGCCGGGCGTGGTGATTTTAATCCTGATCCTGATCTACATCCTGCTGGGCTGCGTGATGGATCAGCTGGCGATCCTGATCCTGACCATGCCGATCGTCTTTCCAATGGTCATGGAGCTTGGCTATTCGCCGATCTGGTTCGGCATCCTGGTGACCAAAACGGTCGAAATCGGGCTGATTACCCCCCCAATCGGAATGAACGTTTTCGTCGCCAGCTCGATCACCGGCGTACCTCTTAAACGGGTCTTTGTCGGGGTGCTGCCTTTCGTGCTGGCCGAGTTCGCGGTCTTGGCCCTGATCGCATTCTTTCCCGAGATCGTAACCGTGTTCTCGGGCGAATACTGACAACCTGAAGGAGCGTAACTTGGAACTGGGACTAAAGGACAAGGTGGCTATCGTCACCGGATCGGGTCGCGGGATCGGCGCAGTGACCGCCCGCGCGCTGGCCGAAGAGGGGGCGAAGGTGGTGATCACCGATATCGACCCCGAAACCACAGAAGCCACCCGCGCCGCTCTTGAGGCCGACGGATACGACGCGATCGGCGTGGTCTGCGATGTCACGAACGAGGCACAGGTCGAAGCCCTCGTCTCGCGCACGATCGAAGCATTTGGCGCCGTCCACATCCTGGTCAACAATGCCGGATTTCCGCGCGACAACTACATCACCAAGATGCCCGAACAGGACTGGGACGCTGTTGTGGGCGTGATCCTGAAGGGTGCCTATACCTGCTCGCGCGCCGTGGTGCCGTACTTCATGGAACAGAAGTGGGGCCGGGTGATCAACATCTCCTCTCGCGCCTATCTCGGCAATCCGGGACAGACCAACTATGCCGCCGCCAAGGCCGGCATCATCGGCTTCACCCGGGCGCTGGGGATGGAACAGGGGCGCTTCAATGTCACCGTAAATGCCATCGCGCCGGGGTTCATCGCCACCGAGATGATCGAGGCGCTTCCAAACTACGACCGGATAAAGTCGCGCGCTCTGGCAATGAATACCGTGCAGCGCCTTGGCAACGAACGCGACATCGCCAACGGCGTGGTGTTCCTCGCCTCGGATGCGGCGGAATACATCTCGGGCGAGACGCTTCACATCACCGGGGGGCGATATGGCTAAACATGTCCCGGCCTCCGCCTGTGTCGAGGATCAAGAGACGCGGATGCTGCGAGACAGCATCCGGGGCTTCATGGCGCGCGAGCTGACCGAAGAGCGCATCTCGCAATGCGAGGCGACGGGCGATCTGCCCTGGGCGATAATGGGCGAGCTACGCCAGTTCGGCTATCTTGGCGGGCTTCTCTCGGAAGAGGCCGGTGGCTACGGCCTCAGCTATCGCACCTGGGCGATGATGATGGAGGAAGCAGGATACCGCTGGCTTTCACTCCGGGTTCTGCTCAACACCGTGAACATCGTGATCGCACTGTTCCACCACCTGGGCGATGCGCGCCAGAAGGAAAAGTGGCTGAAACCCGTCATGGCTGGCCAGATGCCGGTCTGGGTGGGGATCACCGAACCCGACCACGGCTCTGATGTTGCCTCGGTGCAGACCCGCGCCGAGGACAAGGGCGACCACTGGCTGATCAATGGCGGCAAGCTGTGGACGACGAACGGCGTCAACGGCCGGGTCGGAATCCTGGTGGCACGGACATTCACGGAAGGCTGTGATGGCGATCTGAGTCTGTTCATCGTGGACCTCGAGGAGACCGATTTCGAAGCTTCGCGGGTGGGCACGATGTTCATCAAGGCCACCGCGACATCGCAGCTGGCCTTTCAAGACGCAAAGGTGCCAAAGGAAAACCTGTTGGGTCCTGCGGGAAAGGGCCTCAAGGCGATCCTTACGGGGTTGAATTATGGCCGGCTCAACGTGGCGGCGGGCGCGGTGGGCGCGGCGCAGCGGTCGTTGGACCTGTCCACCGATTACGTCAAGACGCGCAAGCAGTTCGGCAACGTGATCGGAAGCTATCAGCTGGTGCAGAAGCTGATCGTCGACATGACCATCCGCACCGAAGCGGCGCGCGCGTTGACTGACCGTGCCGCCCAAGCGCTGGACGCGGGTCTGCCTGGGCGCAAGGAATGCTCGATTGCCAAGCTCTATGCCAGCGAGGCGGCGCATGAGGTGGCCTCGATGGCGCTGCAGGCGCACGGCGGGCTGGGCTATTCGACCGACTACCCCGTCGAACGGTTGTTCCGCGACACGCGCGGCGGGCTGATCCCCGAAGGCACATCGGAAATCCAGACATTGATCATAGGGCGCGAGGTTCTCGGGATCTCGGCCTTCACCTGAGGAGGCGGCCATGCCGATGACCTTTCTCCAGGCCCTGAGGTTGAACGCGCGGCGGTTCCCCACGAAACCCTCGGTGGTGTTCGAGGGGAGGAGCCAGACCTATACGGATTTCCTTGACCGGGTGGAACGGATGATGACGGTGCTGGCGCGGCGCGGCATCGGACCGGGCGACAAGGTGGCGGTGATCTCGGAAAATCATCCCGATTTCCTTGCCGCCTATGTGGCGGTGACGGGGCTAGGCGCAATTCCCGCACCGATCAACTATCGCATCGCGCCCGAAGTCATGGCCGATGTGGTTGCCCGCTCGGACAGCAAAACCCTGCTGCTGGGCGATGCGGCGCTGGATCATGCCGATCTGTTCCGGACCGTGGTGGACGACATCGTCACCATCGGCGACGGGGCCCCGCAAGGACTGCCGCGCCTGTCGGACCTTCTGGCAGACACACCGCCCGATCCGCCGCAAGGGCAGGACGGCACCACGATCATGCTGCACACGTCGGGGACCACCGGCAAGCCCAAGGGCGCGCTGCGCAGTCTCTTCGGCATGGAGGAACGCGCCATCGAGCAGCGTTTCCGCCCCGACGACCGGGCGCTGTCGGCGCTGCCGATCTGCCTGTCGGCCGGCTGCACCTATACGCTGCTGCCGCTTTATCTGGGTGCCAGCGTCTATCTGATGCGCCGCTTCGACGGGGCCGCCGCGCTACGGCTGATCGAAGACGAGCGGCTGACCGCCACCATGCTGCTGCCCGCCATGCTCCAGCGGATGGTCGAGGCCGAGGGGTTCGCGAGCGCCGATCTGTCGTCGCTGGGGACTTTGCAATCTGGCGGCGGCGAGATGTATCTCGACCTCAAGCGTGCCGCGCTCGACAAGTTCGGCGATGCGCTGATGATCTATGCCGCCTCCAGCGAAGCAGGACCCTATGCCAACCTGACCGCTCGGGATCTGCGCCGCAACCTTGCGGGCAACTGCGTCGGCCGCCCCTTCTTCGGGGTGGAACTCAAACTGCTGGACGACGATGGAAACGAGGTGCCGCAGGGCGAGGTCGGCGAGATCTGCACCCGCAGCGAAAGCCGCTACGACGGGTATTACAAGGATGAGGCGCTGACCGCTGAAACCCGGCGCGGCGACTATCTGACCGTGGGCGATCTGGGCCGGATCGACGACGAAGGGCTGCTCTGGTTCACGGGTCGCAAGCGCGACATCATCAAGAGCGGCGGCATCAATGTCTACGCCCCCGAGATCGAGGAGGCGCTGGCCGGCCACCCGGCGATTGCCGAGGCGCATTGCATCGGCCTGCCCGATCCGCACTGGACCGAGGCGATCTGCGCAGTGATCGTGCCCGCGCCGGGCGCGCAGCTGACAGCGGCCGATGTGATCGCCCATGCCGAAACCCGGCTTGACCGATACAAGCGCCCGCGGCGCGTGGTCTTTATGACGGCGGTGCCGCGCAACCTGACCGGCCGCGTTCTCAAGGCTGAACTGAAAGAGGCAGTGCTAGCGCTGCCAGAGGAGGAAACCCAATGACACGGCCCGATCTTTCGGCCCTCAAGGGCCAGCAACTCTACTGGGAGGACCTGAACGAAGGCGACCAGTTCGATAGCCCCACCCGTACCATCACCGAGGCCGACGTGGCTAATTTCGCCTGCCTGTCAGGCGACTTCAACCGGCTGCACGTCGATGCCGAATATGCCGCCGATTCGGCCTTTGGCCAGCGTATCGCGCACGGGCTTCTGGTGGTGTCGGTGATGTCCGGGCTGACCACGCGGATGCTGATGAACACGTTCCTGGAACCCTCGCTTCTGGGGTTGCTCGACATGCAGTGCAGCTTTCCCAACCCCACCTTCATCGGCGACACGATTGGCGTGCGCGTTACCGTAGCCGAGAAGCGCGAGACTTCGAAACCCGAACGCGGCATCCTGTCGTTCCGGCGCGAGGTCATCAACCAGCGTGGCGAAACCGTGGTGGAAGGGGTCTGGAAACTGCTCGTCCGGCGGGCGCCGCAAGGTGGCTGAGCCGGTGGTCGCCCGCGACTTTCCCGATCTTTCGCGGCTCTTGTCGCCACGCAGCGTGGCGATCCTGGGCGCCAGTGAAAGGCCCCGTAGCGTGGGCAGCGACACCTTGCTGAACCTTGCCGAGCATTCCGACTTCGATGGGCAGATCTTTCCGGTCAACCCCGGGCGTGAAAGGGTGCATGGTTTGCGCGCCTATTCTGCAATGTCGGCCTTGCCTGGCCCCGTCGATGTGGCGGTGGTGTGCCTTCCAGCCGATGCGGTGGTGGGCGCCTTGCGCGATTGCGCGGCAGCAGGAACGGGGTTTGCGGTGGTCTTCACCTCTGGCTTTGGCGAAACCGGGGATGAGGGCCGTGCCGTCGAAGCCGAGATGGCTGAAATCGCCCGGCAAAGCGGGATGCGCATCTACGGGCCGAACTCGCCAGGGCTGAGCAACATCAACCGCCGCCTTGGGCTGACCTTTTCACCGGTATTCAAGAACGACACGCTGGGCGGCGGCATTGGGCTTGTCACCCAGGGCGGCGGACTTGGCCGCGCCTTCATCCAGGCAAGCGAACGGGGTATCGGCGTTGGCCTGTGGTGCTCTACCGGCAACGAAGCCGACCTGACCATGGCCGATGTCGTGTACCACATGGTGGGCGATCCCGACATAAAGGTAATCGCCCTTCTCGCCGAAGGCTTCCGCGACGGGCCGCGCTTTCTGGCAGCTGCCCGCGCCGCTGCTCGCGCCGGCAAGCCGGTGGTGGCGATGAAGGTGGGCAAGTCGGACTATGGCGTTGCTGCCACCCGTTCGCACACCGCCGCGCTTGCCGGATCGGCGGCGGTCACCTCGGCACTGTTTCGCCAGCATGGCATCGTCGAGGTGGAGGATCTGGACGAATTGATCGATACGGTGGCGCTGTTCGAGCGCGTCGGCATCGCCCCGCGGCGGGGGATCTGCGTCTATTCCTTCTCGGGTGGCACAGCGGCGCTGGCCGCCGATATGGTGGGCAGCGCCGGGCTGATCCTGTCCGAACTGGCCCCCGGCACCCGCGCGGGGTTGCGTGCGCTGGCCCCGTCTTATGCGGCGGTCGATAACCCGGTGGACCTGACCACCCAGGTCTTCACCCAAGACAAGCTCAACCGCGATTGCCTGTCGCTGGTGGCGCGGGACCCGGCCACCGATGTTGTGCTTCTGCCGATTCCCGCCGACTACGGCCCGATCACCGACCGGTCCGCCGACGACATGGTCGCGCTGGCGCCGGACAGCCCGGCTCTGCTCCTGCCGGTCTGGATGAGCGGGCATCGCGCCGCTGGCTATGCCACGCTGAACGCGGCAGGGCTGGCGCCTTTTCGCAGCCTCGGCAAGGCAGTGACGGCGTTGAAGCGGCTGATCTGGCGCGGCGACTGGAGCCCCTCGGGGACCTCCACGCTTGCTCTACCCGCATTTCCGCCCGGCGAGCTTGACGAGGCTGCCGCCAAGGCGGTGCTGGCCGACCTGGGTCTGACCGTGCCCGAAGGACGGGTCGTGACCAGTGCCAGACAGGCAGGCGAGGCGGCGCGCGGGATCGGCTTTCCGGTGGTGCTCAAGGCGCTGGTGCCCGGTCTTCTGCACAAGACCGAAGCCGGGGCCGTGGCCGTCGGGCTGATGGATGAGCAGGCGCTGGCGGCGGCCTGGGGCGCGATGATGACATCGCTTTCAGCACAGGGGCACAGGCTGGAGCGCGCTCTGGTTGAGCGCATGGAACAGGGGCCGGGCGTCGAGGTGATGGCGGGACTGCACCGCGATCCGGTGTTCGGCCCGGTGGTGAGCTTCGGCCTCGGCGGCGTGATGGTCGAGGCGCTTTCTGACGTCACGCACCGCGCCGCGCCCTTTGGGCGGGACGAGGCGCTGGCGATGATCGACGAGATCCGCGGACGCGCACTGCTGGGTCCGCTGCGCGGCCGCCCCGGCGCCGATCTGGGCGCGCTGGCCGATCTTCTCGTGATCCTGGCCGCCCTGGGTGCGCGCGGCGACATCGCGGAGATGGATCTCAATCCGGTGCGCGCCGGTCCGGCGGGTGCGACGGTGCTTGACGCGGTGATCCTGCGCGCTCCGACCGAGATAGAAGGAAAGGCAAGGCAATGACGGTAAAGACGGACATCGGTTTCACCACCCGCGACCGCATCTATGTGCGCGGGCGCGATCTGGCCGATGAGATCCTGGGCAAGATGGATTTCGTCGACATGATCTATTTCACCGCCACGGGGAAAGAGCCGGATGCCCGCACCCGCGCGATGACCAACGCGATCATCGTCACCGCCACCGATCACGGCCTTACCCCCAGCGCCATCGCCGCGCGGATGACCATTCTCGGCGCGCCGGAATCGCTTCAGGGTGCGGTGGCCGCGGGCTTGCTGGGCGCGGGGAACCATTTTCTCGGCACCATGCAGAACGCCGCGGCCTTTACCCGCGACGAGATCGGCGAGCTGTCCGACAGCGACGACGACGCAGCCTATGCCGCCCGCGCGCAAGAGGCCGTGCGCGCCTTTCGCGCGGCGCGCCGGATCGTGCCAGGCCTCGGTCATCCGATCCATGTCGACGGCGACCCCCGCACGCCGGTCCTGCGCCGGATCGCCGGCGAGAATGGGTTCGACGGGCGGCACTGGCGCTTCATGGCGGCCGTCGAGGCCGCCGCCCGCGAGGAATATGGACGTCTGCTGCCCATCAACGCCGCCGGCGCGGTCGGGGCCACCGTTTCGGACATGGGGCTTGCCCCGATCTGGGCGCGGGCCTTCGCCCTGATTGGCCGATCCGCCGGGCTTCTGGCGCATCTGATGGAAGAGCTCGAAAATCCGCAGGGTCAGAAGATCTGGGACATGATCCTGGAACAGGACGACTCGGCGGAATGCGCCGGGATTGCCGACCCGGACCGCGCAGACAGCACAGGAGAGCAAAAATGACCGGCACTGCACCGCTTTCGGGGCTTCGCGTTCTCGATCTGACCGAGCTTCTGCCTGGGCCCTATGCAACGCAGCAACTGGCCGAGATGGGGGCCGAGGTCATCAAGGTCGAACGTCCTGCGGGCGACGCCGCGCGCGCCATGTTCCCCGGCCTCTTTGCCGCCGTGAACCGCGGCAAGAAAAGCATCGCCCTGAACCTAAAGGATGACACAGACCGCGCGGCTTTCCTGCGGCTGGCCAAACGGGCGGACGTCGTGATCGAGGGTTATCGCCCGGGCGTGACCGCGCGGCTGGGCATCGACTATGAGACGCTTTCGGCGCTCAATCCCGGCCTCGTCTACTGTTCGGTCAGCGGCTATGGTCAGACCGGGCCGGCGCGCGACTGGCCGGGGCATGATCTGAACTACGCGGCGATGGCGGGCGCGGTGGCGATCTCGGGCGCGCCCGACGGACCGCCTGAATACACGACGGGCGTGCCGATCGGGGATCTCTCGGCAGCCATGTATGCCATCATCACCATTCTTGCTGCGTTGCACGGACGCGACGCCACGGGGCGGGGCCAGTATCTGGACGTGGCGATCACCGACGCGCTGGCCAGCTGGGTCGCCCCGCGCTACGGTGTGTGGGACGCCGGACGCCAGGCCGGGCGCGAGATCACAAAGGCCGATATCCTGCGCCGCGCCGCCTATGGTATCTTCGCGACCGCCGACGGTAAATACATCACCATCGGCGCGATCGAGACGCATTTCTTCCGCCGCCTGATCCGTGCCACCGGGATGACGGGCTTCGACGATCCTGCGCTTGACGACTTCGCCGCACGCACCGACCGCACGGATGATATCCGCGCCGCCCTGACCCCGCTGATCGCCGCGCGTCCCTATGCGCATTGGGCGGAGATCTTCGAGGCCGAGGATGTTCCCTTCGCCCCGGTCAACGGGCTGGAGGATCTGGCCCGGGACCCGCAGCTCAAGGCGCGCGGGATGGTGCGCTCAGCCGGCGCGGCCCAGGTGATGGCCTTCCCGGTGCCGATGGCTGGGATGAGTGATCCGGCGGGCCACGTCCCGGCAGTGGGCGAGCATCAGGCCGAAATTCTGGACCAAGCCGAAAAGCTGGAGTGAGGACCGATGCAGTTTGAGCTGGACGACTGGCAGGAAACGGCGCGGCGCAGCTTCCGCAAATACCTTGACGCCGAGGTGGCGCCCCTGGTCGAGGCGCACGAGGATGCCCACCGTCCGCCGCCGCCCGAAGTGTTGCAGAAGATGGGCGAGTTCGGCCTGCTGGGCGGTCTTTTGCCAGAGGCGCAAGGCGGTGCCGGGCTTGATTATCTGACATATTGCGCGCTGCTGTGCGAGCTGTCTCAGGTATGGCCGTCGCTGCGCAGCATCGTCAGCACGTCGAACCTTGTCCTGATGATCGTCGCGCAGCATGGAACGCCGGAGCAACAGGCAAGGTGGCTGGGCGATCTGGTTTCGGGTCGCAAGACAGCCTTTTTTGCGCTGACCGAGCCGAACGTCGGCTCGGACGCCAGCAACGTGGAAACACGGGCCCGGCGCGACGGTGATGGCTGGCGGCTGAACGGACGCAAACTGTATATCTCCAACGGGACCGGGGCCGATCTCGGGGTGGTTTTCGCGCGGTCGGGCGACGGCGAACGCGCGGAGGTATCGGCCTTCGTGGTCGAGGCGGGAACAGCAGGGTTTTCAACCCGAGAGGTCCGCAGCATGGGCATGAATTCATGCCCGCTAGGCGAGCTGCTGTTTGAGGACGTATTGCTGCCCGCAGACCACCTGATCGGCGCCGAGGGCGAGGCGTTCGCCATCGCCAAGCATTATCTGAACGTGGGGCGCTGTTTCGTTTCTTTCACCTGCCTGGGCCTGTCAATTGCCGCCTATGAGGCGGCGCTGCGATATGCGGGCGCGCGAGAACAGTTCGGACGCAAGATCGGCGGGTTTCAACTGGTCCAGCAGATGATCGCAGATATGTTGACTGGCGTGGAAACCTCGCGGTTGCTGGCGTGCCGGGCCGCTGACGCGCTGGATCGCGGGGCACCGGATCGCGGCCGGGCCTGTTCCATGGCCAAGCGTCACAACTCCGATACGGCTCTGCGGGTTTGCGAGACTGCCCTGCAAGTGCACGGCGGGGCCGGATACACCCGTGATTTCCCCGTCGAGCGCTATTATCGCGATGTGCGACATCTCACGATCGCTGAAGGCACCAACCAGCTTCAGGCGCTGCTTCTGGCACAGGGGGCCCTGGGCATCTCGGCGCTACGGGGCTGATCGGTCCGCAGTTTGCGCACGGTCTGTCGCCGCTGCCGGTCTGAATGGCAGGCGGAATGCGGGCACAGGGCGGGTCAGATTCCCAAATACGAACGGCGCACGTGATCGTCGTGGCGCAAGACGTCAGAGGCTGCGGCGAGGGCGATTGTCCCGTTTTCCAGAACATAGGCGCGGCTGGCGAAATCCAGCGCCATGTAGACATCCTGTTCCACCAGAAGAATGCTCAGGCCGGTGCGGCGCCGACCGTCGAGGGCCTCGTACATCTGCTCGACCATCAGAGGCGCGGGGCCGAGCGACGGCTCGTCGAGCATGATCATGCTGGGCCGGGCCATAAGCGCGCCCGATCGCCAGCATCTGCTGCTGACCGCCTGAGAGCCCTCCGGCAAGTTCGCGGGCCTTCTGGCTCAGCATCGGAAAGGGCGTCCTTTCGGTCTTTCGCGTCGAGTGCGGCGCTCGCACCCACGATCAGATTTTGCTCGACCGTGAGTGACCCGAAGACGTGCCGCGCCTCAGGAACATGGACGAGGCCGAGGCGCGGAATCTCGCTGGCGGCAAAACCGCCGATTTCCTTGCCATCGTGGCGGATCGCTCTGGAACGGGCGGCCACAAGGCCCGAAATCGTGCGCAGAAGGGTGGATTTGCCCGCGCCGTTCGGTCCGATCACAGCCACGACCTCGCCCTCGGCCGATCTCGATGCTGACGCCGTGGAGCGCGTCGAGCAGACCGTAACCGGAGACGAGAGACTCGATCGACAGCTTCATCTTGGGCCCCGGTTATAGTTTTCGCATCAGTTCAGAGGATTGGGCTCTTCCACAGCCACCTCTGGCGGCCAGATCGTGACCTTTTTCGTGCCGCCGTTCTTCCATTGCGCGATCAGGTTCTGCGATCCGACGTTCCTGCCGTGTTCGTCGAATTTGATCCGCGAGAACGGCGAGATCAGCTGATCGCCGGGGATGTCGATCTTAAGGATGGCGGCGCGAAGGTTCTCGGTCGTCAGTTTCTGGCCGGACTCAAGCGTCTTCTCCAGCACGGCCTTCAGCGTGTAGACACCGCGGTTGCACATCGACGCATAGCTTGACGGCACGATGCCGTGCCGTTACTCGTAAGCCTTCACAAAACGCTGGGCGCGGTCCATGTCGGGATTTAAGTAGTCCACCGTGCTGAGATTGACGTCCTCGACGAAGCCCCTGTCCACCAGTTGCGGGGTGCGCACATCAACCGGACCGCCACTGATTCCGACAATGTAGGGCTTGAAGTCATGCTGCTGCATTGCCTGGAGCTTGGTCACCACATCTTCGGTGTAGCCGGCCCAGATCACCATGTTGGCACTCGATGTCTGCACCCGCTTGACCGGCGGCAGAAGGTTGCGATCGCTGCGCGAATACGGCGCGCTGGCGGCGATCTCGATGCCCCGCTCCTCCAGCAGAACTTCGATCCGCTCGATGGTTCCGGCGCCGCGCGGGCTGTCTTCATAAAGCAACGCCGGGACGACGTCGCCTTGCGTCATCAGGTGTTCGAAGAATTCCACGACCGTGGCCGCCTCGGTATCGGCTGTGATCTGATCGGAGAAATACCATTTGTAACCGCGCTCGAGGAGCTCGGCCGACACCGCCGGCGAGTTCAGGTGAGGAACCCGCGCCTGCTCGGCGAACTGCGCCGCAGCCGATGTGCCTGCGCTGATCTCGCAGCCAAGGATGACCGGAGCCCGCTCGAGGCGGGTCAACCGCTCCATCACCTGGCGCACCACCCCGGGATTGCCCTGTGTGTCGTAAAGTTGGATCTTCAGCGGCCGACCGGCGACGCCGCCATCGGCGTTGATGTGCTCAAGGGCAACTGCGATCCCCTTTTGCGCATCCTGTCCGGTCACGGCGATCGCTCCCGACATGGCGACGATCGCCGGCATCACGATTTCTTCGGCTTAGGTGTTTGATCCCACGGTTTAATGGTGTGATCCTTTCGCAGGAATGGAAGGAGGCCCTATGGGACAAGTTCGTCACGGAAGCGCCACGACCACGCACGCCGTCAGAACAGCAATACAGCGATCGCAAGCTTCGCTCGCGGCGCTGCGCCCTTGGGTCGCGGGTCGACTGACCGCCAGACTACGGCGCGCATTGCTGACTCGAAGGGTGCGATACCGCAAAGGGAAAAGAAAATGGACAGTCAGCCGCAGCAGCCAGCCGAGGGGGACGGACCGCTTGCGGGTTACAGGGTGCTTGATCTTTCGGTCAACGTGCTTGGACCGGTGGCGATCCAGATCCTCGGCGACATGGGGGCCGACGTCATCAAGATCGAGTCACCCGACGGCAACTACACACGCCAGGTGGGACCGTCGCGCAACCCGAAGATGGGGGCACTGTTCCTCAATACAAACCGCAACAAACGCTCGGTCGTGCTCGACCTGAAGAAACCCGACGCGCGGGCCGCGCTCCTTGATCTGGTGCGTTCCGCGGACGTGCTGGTGCATTCGATACGCCCCGGCGCCGCCGAACGGCTGGGCGTCGACTACGAGGCGATCCGCGCGGTCAATTCCCGCATCATTCATGCCTCGTCTTCTGGCTTCCGGCTGGATGGTGAGCGCCGCGACTGGCTTGCTTTCGACGATGTGATCCAGGGCGCCAGCGGCGTAGCCGGGATGATGGCCCGGGCCACCGATGAGCCGCGCTATTACCCACGGTAATCGCCGACAACTATGCGGTTACATCCAGGCATCGTCCATCGCGATGGCCTTCGTCTGGCGCGAGCGCACCGGCCACGGGCAGCAGGTAAACGTGCCGATGATGGATGCGATGGTCAACTTCAATCTGATCGAGCATCTCTGGGGCGCAACGCTCGACCGGCCCGATCTGGGCATGGGTTACAGCCGGGTATTCTCGCCCCATCATCGGCCTTATCCAACGCAGGACGGGCACATCTGTGTGATGGCGGCGATGGACAACCAGTGGCTGCGTCTCTTCGACGCCATAGGCCGGCCCGAGCTGCGCGACGATCCACGATTTGCCACAGCAGAGTTGCGCACCGATCACATTGACTAGTTATATTGGTTCCTCGCCGAGGCAATCGCGGGGAATACAACCGCCGAGTGGCGCCGCCGGTTCGACGCGGCCGACGTGCCGAATGGACCGGCCAACAGCCTGGAGGATCTGCTGGTTGATCCCTATCTGGTTCAAACCGGGTATTTCGAGCGCCACGAGCACCCGACAGAGGGCGCCGTCGTGACGCTCCGGATACCGGTCCAGTTCTCGGACAGCCCCGGCCGGGTGCGCCGGCTGCCACCGCGGCTGGGCGAGCACACGGAGGAGGTTCTGTCCGAAATCCGCCTTCCGCGCGCCGACGCCTGACGGAACCAGGCCAGGCGGGCAGCCGGTGCCCGGCTGGCCAGGATCGGTTCGCGGCCAACCGGACCCGCCTGTCCCAAGCTTCCGGCTCCGCCCATTTTACTGCGCGGTATAGCCGCCATCGACCACCATTTCGGATCCGGTCATATAGGATGCCTCGTCGGACGCCAGAAACGGCACCGCCCCGGCTACTTCTTCCGGTTGGGCCGGGCGCTGCATGATCGTTGTCCCAAGTATATCCTTCTGACCGTCCGGGTCAGCCAGTCTGAAAGGAACCATCGCCGGAATCAAATGTGCGGAAGATCCTGTACGTTATCCATCCAGGATTTCTTTCGAGATGGTCATTCATGCGTCCTTTCGATGAAGCATGGACCGGATCAGTCATACACAAAAGGTCGGACACTCTCGCTGCCGCCCATCTGCGCCATATCGCCGAAACCCAATTCGCCCGCGCCGTTCGCGCATCAACTCGTCGCCGAGATCGGGACCGGCGAGGCGCATCTACGCCAGATCAATGTGGCCGAACGTATGCACGGCTCGCCCGGACTTCAGCTGCATAACGGACGACCAGGCTGAGTGTCGAAGGGCAGGATTCAGATGCACCCACCGGCTGACTTCTGCGCGTTTTTGGTGGCCTGGCCCGACACAGGAGCCGGGCCGACCACGATCTGGTATCAGTTCCTTTTCAGCGCGGACCGGAAGGCTTCCAGGATCTCGGTTCCGGGCTTGCCTTGGGCATCGAGTTGCTCGGCCCATTCGGACCCAACCGTCGACAGGATCTGGTTCAGCTTTTCGACATCTCCGGCGGGCAGGTCAACGAAGGTCACGCCCGCCTCGGCGATCTGCTGCTTGACTTCAAGGTTCTGGCGGTCGGCAGTTTCGCATCCTTCCCTAGTCAAATCTTCGCCGATCTCGGTGATCGCCTGCTGGACGTCTTCGGGCAGACTGTCCCACTTTTCCTGCCTGATCACGTAGGTCGCGACAAAGGAACCAAAGTTCATCCCCTGCGTACCCCAGTCAAGGAATGTTTCCATTCCGTAAGGGGTGACACTGGGATAGGGGAAGAGCCCGGCGTCGATCGTCCCGCGCGACAGCGCCTCGCGCACTTCGGGCGCCGGCATCTGCACCGGCACGCCGCCGATTTTCTGGACGGTCAGGTCAAGCGCGCCGCCAGTGCTGCGGATCTTCAGGCCGTCCATGCTGTCCAAACCGGTGATCTCACGGCTCGACGTCAGCAGGTTGTAGGGCGGCAGCACCATCGCCATCAGCAGGCGCACGCCGTTCGGCGCGAATTCGGCCTGGTCTAGCGCGCCGCCGGGCTTGGCGATCTCCCAATAGGCCATCGTGCCCTCACACGACGTCGAAAACGCCTCGGGCAACTGCCCGACCGCCGAAAGGGGCATCTTGTCGCTGACATAGGAGGGGCCGACATAGCCGATATCGGTCACGCCGGTCTGGGTCAGCGAGAGCAGGTCCTTGGCCTTGCCGAGTTGCTGAGCCGGGAAGTACGCGAACTCGGTTTTCCCGGTCCGCTCGCTCACCCGTTCCATGAAAGGTTCGATCAGGCTCTGGGCAATGTAATGGCCGGTGGGCAGGCTGTCGGCCGCGCGCAGTTCGATCTCCTGCGCTGCAACCGGCTGCACGGCGAGCGGTAGCAAGGCAACGCTCAGGGCCCAGCCCGCTGTCCGTAAGGGCGATGGGAATTTGGATATTCTGGTCATGATTTCATTCTCCTCCTGTCTTTTAGGGTTATGGACTGGCGCTATTGCGCAGGCCGACGTCGTCAGTTCATTGTCGAGGGCAGCCACAGCACCAGCACGGGAAATGCAGTGAGCAACGCGATCACCAGCAAATGCGCCAGAACATGCGGAAACGTCCCGCGAAAGATTTCGCCCAAGGGTCGCCGGGTATATCGGGCCACCACAAAGACATTCATGCCCAGCGGCGGAGTGACCATGCCGACCTCGGCCGTCACCACGACGATCACCCCGAACCAGATCGGGTCGAAGCCCAGCGACAGGACCAGCGGCAAAAGCACCGGCACCGTCAGGATGAGGATGGCGATCTGGTCCATGAAGGCACCCAGAAAGACGTAGATGATCAGGATCACCACCATCACCCCCATCGGCGAAATACCAAGGCCGCCGATCCATTGGGTCAAATCGTTGGTCACCCGCGTGAGGGTGAAGAAATAGCCAAAGATATGCGCGCCGAGGATCACGAAAAGGATCATGCAGGTGGTCTGCGCCGCCCGTCTCAGGCAACCCCAGGCTTGGCTGAATCCCAGTTTGCGCTCGTGCAGCGCCAGCAGCATCGCGCCGAAGGCGCCGATCCCCGATGCCTCGGTCGGCGTGGCAATGCCCGAGTAGATCGTGCCGGTGACGGCCAGGAACAGCAGCAGCATTGGCCCGACACGCGACAGCGACGCAAATTTATCGCGAAAGCTGTAAGGCTGGCCGGCAGGCGCGACCGAGGGATCAATCCGCACCAGAACCGCGACCGTGGCCATGATGGTCAGAGCGACCAGAATCCCCGGTATCACCCCCGCCACCAGCAGCTGTCCGACCGAGACATCGGCAATGATCCCATAGAGAATCAGCGCCACAGATGGCGGAATCAACATCGCCAGTGTGCCCGAAATCGCCACGACGCCGCTGGCCAGCTTGGGGTCGTAGCCTTCGTCGATCATCGCCGGGATCGAAGTGGATGCCAGCGTTGCCGCCGCTGCCGTGCTCGACCCCGAGATCGCGCCAAAGCCCGCCCCGGCTACCGCGGTAGCCATGGCCAGGCCGCCGCGGAGACGGCCGACCCAAATGGTTGCAGCGCGAAAGAGATCTTGCGCCACGCCCGAGATGATCACGAATTCGGCCATCAGGATGAACATCGGGATGGTGATGATTTCGTAGGAATTCGCGGTACTTAGGGGTGCAGTCTTCAGGATGCCGCCCAGTACCGCCATGCCGCCGAACAGATAGAGCCCTACAGACCCCGAAATCGCCATTGCCAAGGCCACCGGCAGCCCGATCACAAGCAGCCCGGCCAGAAGCGCAATTACCAGAGCCACCGTCACAGGACGTCCTCCCCTTGGAGCGCGGTGGTCTCGGGCGGGGGCGGCATTTCAACCAGATCGTGGCGCGAGAAGATGGAAAACGCGTGCCCGACCACCCGGTAGATCAGGCGCAGCGTCAGCAGCGCGGTGCCAATCAGGACGACCAGATAGGCCGGCCAGGTCAGCCATGGGACCAGCGCGGCGATCCGGTCCTGCCCGGCATAGGCGCTCTGGAAGCGGCCCCAGGCCTCGAACGCGATCAGCGCCATGACAACTGCCCCTGCAGCATAGCCCACCGCCTGCCCCAGATGGCGAACCCGTCGCGGAAGTATGTTTTGGAACAGATCGATTGCCACGTGCCCGTGATGATGGAGTGTGTCGGGCAGCATCAGGAAGAATACCGTGACCACAAGGTAGAGACCGATCAGGTCGTAGGACCAGCCCAGTGGCATCGAAAGCGCGTAGCGCATCGCAACATCCACGACCACGATCAGCATGATCACCGCCAGTGCGACACAGGCCAGCGCCGCAAACCCGGTCTCTAGCACGGCCAGCCCCCGCGAAACGGCCAACAGGCCGCGCGCGCCCCCCCTTTTCTTCGGCGGTTCCATTGCGGCCACCCCCCCTTTTTTTGGCGCTATTTCGGGCCATTTCCATCGGCGATTTCCACGCCGGAAACGAGCCGCCTTAGCCTCATTGTGGCGCCAAACTTAGCAAGGCCCCCTTGCATGTCAACGCTCCCCGTGCAAAAAAACTAGCAATACAGTCTTTTAGTCTTTTGTAGCGTGCGGTCGGTGCAGCCGATCCGGTGCCGGGGGGGGGAATCATGTTTCAAATGCTCGACGGGGTGCGCGTGGTAGAGCTGGGCCATATTCTCCTGGCCCCCTACGCCACCCAGTTCCTGGGCGATTTCGGCGCTGATGTGATCAAGGTCGAAGCGCCGGAAGGCGACTATTATCGGCGCCTCGGCGCCTCGCGCGTGCCGGGTATGACCGCTCAGTGGATGGCGGTGAACCGGAACAAACGCAGCATTGCGCTTGATCTCAAATCCCCCGAAGGGCGTGCGGCGCTGCTGGAGATGCTGAGTCAGGCGGACATCGTGGTTCACAATATGCGAGTGCCTGCGATCGAGCGGCTGGGTCTTGGATATGACGCCGTGCGGGAGGTCAATCCGCGCATCGTCTACTGCGCCGCGATCGGGTTCGGGCAGGACGGGCCCTATGCCGACTTGCCCGCCTTCGATGACCTGATTCAGGCCCGGTCGGGTCTGGCCGAGGCCAACGGGCGCAACGCAGGTGCCCCCGCCTTTGTGCCGATGGTGGCCGCCGACAAGATCACCGGGCTGGCGCTGGGTCAGGCGATGCTGGCCGGCCTGTTCCGGCAGCGCACCACCGGCGAAGGGTGCTACATCGAAACGCCGATGTTCGAAACGATGATATCGGTGATGTTGAGCCAGCATTTCAACGGGGCGGCCTTCCGGCCTCCGGAAGGCGGGTTCGGCTATGCGCGGGTCATGAGTCCATTCCGCAAACCAGCGCAAACCAGCGACGGTTTCATCGCGCACGGGATCTACAAATTCGATCAATGGCAGCGGTTTCTGCGTGCTGTGGGTCGCGACGACGTGGCCGACGGCCCCATGATGACCGACGCGGCGACCGCACAGCGGCATTTTCCCGAACTCTATGAACTTGTTGTAACGCATATCCTGCCGCAGCGGACCACCGCAGAGTGGCAGGCGCTGTTCGATGCCCTCGATATTCCCAATGCCCCAGTGATGGCGATGGAGGACCTGCCCGACGATCCGCATGTCCGCGCCGTTGGCCTGATAGAAGATTATGACCATCCCCAGCAGGGGCCGATGCGCCGGGTCCGAAGCCCTTATACGATGCGCGGCGTCGAGATGGGCCCCGATCTTCCGGCACCTGCCCTTGGCGCACAGGGCACGGCGATCCTGGAAGAGTTCGGCTTCTCACCGGAAAGGGTTGCTCAACTGATAAAGGCCGGTGTCGTTGTGCAACCCGAGCAGGACTCGTCGGTAAACGACGGTCTGACAGGAGCGGTGCCTCGGTCCGGCGACCAGCCTTGAGCGGCACCCGGACCACCGGCGTCGGCCACTGTCCCCGCCCGGAGGAAGGCTCGGCCAGGGAACTGCTTCGGCAGCGTGACGGCATCCCCTTGTATCTCAAGCTCGCAAGCCTATTTCGCGAAAAGATTCGCTGCGGCGATTGGCCCATACACAGCCAGTTGCCAACCCTTCCGGCCCTGCGCGACGAATACGGCCTGGCGCGCGAAACCGTCCGCCAGGCTCTTGGGGTTCTGCGCAATGAGGGCATGATCGACAGCACGCGCGGACTGGGCACCTTCGTGACTGCGGCGGCCGAGGAGAGCGAGCCACGTGCGCCCGCCTACGATCCGCTGACGCTCGGGGCACAGGTGCGTATAGATATATTGTCGCGTGCGCCCTGTAAGGAGCTTCCCGATCTTGGCCGCGACCTGACGGGGATGGAAACGCCGCTGGTTCATGTGCGCAAGCGCCATCACGCCGGGCAGCAGCCGTATTCGCTGGTCGATCTGTGGCTGCCGCAACGCTATTTCGAGATGCTGCCCGAGGGCGCTGACGAAACGCAGCTATATTCGCAACTGCTGCGCGACCACACCGGCATGACGGATCTGTCGGGCGACCAGATCATCACCATCGTTCGGGCCGACATCGCCACCGCGCACCTGTTGGGCATCACCCTCAGCGAGCCGGTGGCCCATGTGGTCTCGCGCTTGTTCGATCCCGAAGGCCGCCCGGTCATGGCTCACCTCGTGCAGATCCGCAGCGACGTCTTTTCCGCCGAGCGCCAGTTCGGCAATCTCGCCACAGGAGATCCCGGCTCCTGGCGCCCGCATATGGCGGAACCCGCCCCGCCCGAGCATTCGGGCGAACCACACCCACGTCAGAAGAAGGAGTGATCGCATGGATTTCGATCTCACCGAAGAGCAACGGGCCATCCGCGACGCGGTGGCCAGGATCTGCTCGCGTTTCGACGATGCCTACTGGCTGGAACGCGAACGAACCGGGACCTTCCCCGAAGATTTTGCGGCCGAGATCGCAAAGGGCGGTTTCTATGGCGTCACGATGGAAGAGCAGTATGGCGGATCGGGCCTGGGTATCACAGAGGCATCGCTGGTCATGCAGGAGATCGGGCGTTACGGCGCGGCGGCCAGTTCCGCGGTGCATATCAATATCTTTGGGCTGCAACCGGTGGTCGGCTTCGGCACCGACGAACAGAAGGCTCGAATGCTGCCGCCTCTGATCCGCGGAGAGCACCGCTCCTGCTTCGGCGTAACCGAACCGGACGCCGGCCTTGATACCACGCATATCTCGACCTTTGCGCGCCGACGCGAAGACGGTGGGTATGTGGTCAACGGGCGCAAGGTCTGGACCTCGACCGCACAGCGCGCAGATCACATCCTGCTGGTGACCCGGACCACGCCCATCGAGGACTGCGAGCGACCGACCGACGGCATGTCAGTGTTCTACACCGATTTCGACCGCAGCAAGATCGACGTGCATGAAATTGCCAAGATGGGCCGCAAGGCGGTCGACTCCAACGCTATCTTCATTGATGGGCTGGAGGTGCCCGAAGAGGACCGCATCGGCGCGGAAGGTGAGGGTTTCAAGGTCCTGCTCCACGGGCTGAATGCCGAGCGGATCATTGTCGCCGCGGCTGCGGTCGGGTTTGGGATGTACGTACTGGAAAAGGCGGCCGCCTATGCGCGCGAACGCGTCGTCTTCGACCGTCCAATCGGCCAGAACCAGGCGATCCAGCATCCGCTGGCCTCGGTGTGGATGCGCCTTCAGGCGGCGGAACTGATGACCTACAAAGCCGCCACGCTTTACGATCAGGGCAAGCCCTGCGGGCTGGAGGCCAATACCGCGCGCAACCTCGCCGGCTCGGCGGCCTACGAAGCGGCATTCCGCGCGGTGCGCACCCACGGCGGCTTTGGCTTCGCGCAGGAATACCACGTCGAGCGTTACTTTCGCGAAAGCGTACTGAACTTCATCGCGCCGGTCAGCGAGGAGTTGATCCTCTCCTACGTGGCCGAGAAGGCATTGGGGATGCCCAAGTCCTACTGACTCTTCGCCCGTATCGCGATCACTCCGGGTCGTGCCCACCCTCGACGCTGACGAGCGCCGACGGTGGGGCGGCCAAGGCCCTTTTCAGAACGCGTTAAGCCCGGTCAGGTTGCGCCCGATGACCAGTTTTTGGATTTCGGTGGTGCCATCGGGAATCGGCATGACCTTTGCATTGCGGAAGTGCCGTTCAACGGGGAACTCTTTGGTGATGCCGTTGCCGCCGTGGATCTGCACCGCTTTGCCGGCGATTTCGACGGCCATTTCGGTTGCATACCATTTCGCCATCGAGGTCTGGGTGTCACAGCGCACGCCCAGGTCCAGAAGTTGCAGCCCGCGCTGGCACAACAGGCGCGCGGCATCCAGGTGCGTGGCCATGTCGGCCAGGTAGCCTTGAATCAACTGGTGCCCGCCGATCGGCTTACCATGTTGTTGGCGATCCTGCGCATATTTGACGGCACATTCCAACGCCGCCTGCGCTATGCCAATGCTCGTCAGGCCGACAAACACGCGAGCGCTCTCAAACAGTTTCAATGTCTGGAACAGGCCGCCGCCTGCATTACCCAGAACATGGTCAGCGCTGGTTTCGGCACGGTCGAAAAACAATTCGCAGGTCGATGCACCGACAAGCCCCAGCTTGCGCAATTCGCGGCTCTCGTAGTTGCCGGTATCGCGGTCGACGATGACCATGGAAATACCGTCGTCCAGATTGCAGACAACGATGGCGAAATCCGACTGGGCCCCATTGGAAATCCAGAGCTTCTGGCCAGTGACGAAAATCTTATCGCCCTCGCGGTCCGCACGTGTCTTGACCTCGCGTACGTTCGAACCGACCTCTGGTTCGGAAATACAGGTGGCACAGATCCGTTCGCTGCGCAGGAGCGGCTTCAGATAGGCCTCTTTCTGCGCCACATTTCCCAAGAGGTTGACCGCGAACACGGCATGACCCTGAATCAGCACCGCGATTGCCAGATCGGCCCATATCCGGGCCAGTTCCTCGTATAGGATGCCATAGGTCATGCGGTCGATTCCGGCACCGCCGTCCTCTTCGGGGATCAGGCCGCTGATCAGCCCGAATTCCTCGACCTTGGCGAACAGGGACTTCAGGGTTTTCGCATCGGGGGGGTGGCCGAGGTTCTCGTATTTCTCGGCCAGCGGCGCGAACTCTGCCTCGGCCATCTTGCGGAAGTTTTCCAGCAACATGCGTTGCTCATCTGTATAGATTGCCTGAGCGGCGGCGATCACGTTTTCCATGGTTCGTCTCCTTGTTTCAACGGCCCAGAATGGTGACGCAGGCGGCCGCTTCTTCTACCCCGTGCAACCCCCCGCCGTTTTCGGCGATGGCGTTCTTTGCCCCTTCGACCTGACGCGCGCCAGCTTCGCCGCGTAGTTGCGTGACCAGTTCGAAAACCTGCCCTATCCCTGTGGCACCGACCGGGTGGCCCTTGGATTCCAACCCGCCCGAGGGGTTCACCGGAATGCGTCCACCGATCTTTGTCTCGCCGCGCAGACTGGCGGGACCGCCCTCGCCGAATTCGACAAATCCGAGGTTCTCGATCTGGATCACTTCGCCCACGGCCGTGGCGTCATGCACTTCGGCCACCGATATATCCTCGGGGCCGATCCCGGCCTGTTCATAGGCCTCAAGCGCGGCAAGCCGGGTCAGGTGGTTCTTGTAATCTTCCGGCGGACGATCGGTGCCCGAGCGCAGGATCGCGGCCTTGACCTTGATCGCGCGCGCGGGATCTAGGCCCAGACGTTTTATCCCCTCGCCGGTGCATAAAACGGCCGCAGCGGCCCCGTCCGAGATCGGGGCGCACATCGGCAGGGTCAGCGGATAGGTGATCGGCGGCGCGGCCAATACCCGATCGACGCTCATGGCTTCTCGGTATTGCGCCAGTGGATTATGCACGGAATGCGCATGGTTCTTGGCGGCGACGGCGGCGAACTGTTCCTGAGTTGTGCCAAAGGTCTTCATGTGCAGCCGGGCGAAGCCTGCGTAGACATCCATGAACACGCTGTAGGGCTTGGGCGATTTCGATCCTTCGGGTTCCTCGACCCCTGCACCCAGATCGGCCAGCCGTTGCGCGACCTCTTCGCTGTTGCTGACGTCCCAGCCGCTGTCGAAGGCCGAAAACATCAACGCACGGTCGTCAGAATACATCTTTTCGGCGCCCACGGCGAGACAGCAGTCGCCATTGCCGGCCTTGAGGAAATCGACTGCCAGTTTGAACCCGGTCGAGGCGCTGGCGCAGGCGTTTTCGACATTCACCACCGGAATGCCCTGAATGCCCATTTCACGCAGCGCGATTTCGCCGCGGATCATGTGCTGGCCCTCCATGTGGCCCTGCACCGCGTTCGAGAAGAATGCGCCGTCGATACGATCTGCCGTCACTCGGGCATCGGAAAGCGCGGCGGCGACGGCCTCGCCGGTCATGTCCTTGATGGTTTTGTCCCGGAACTTTCCGAACGGCGTCATCCCGATGCCAACGATGTAAATGTCCTGCATCGTTTGTCCTCCTGACCTAGTATCCGCGAAACTGCGGTTTTCGTTTTTCATTGAACGCCGACAGACCCTCGTGCATGTCCCAGGATCGCATGTGCGCGCGCAGGTTCAGCATCTCTTCGGAAAGCGCGGCGGTTTCGTCCACGTCCAGCGACCGATTGGAAACCGTCTTCATGCGGCGTAAGACCGCCGGGCTTTTTTCTGCCAGCCTGTCGGTAAAGGCCTGCACCGCTTGTCGCAGGTCTTCGTCCGCGACGACCTTGTTCACCAGTCCCCAGTCCATCATGTCCCGTGCCGAAACGTTCTCGCCCGAGAACAGCAGGTATTTCGCGCGGTTCAGGCCAATCCTACGCGGCAGGATCGCCGCACCGCCGGCCCCGGGAAAGACGCCAAAGTTGGAATGTGCGTCGCCCAGTTGCGCGCTTTCGGCGGCAAAGACCAGATCGCAGGCCATCACCATTTCCAAACCGCCCGCCATCGCCAGCCCGTTCACTGCGGCGATCACCGGTTTCGGGCCATGTCGCATAAGCCCAAACGTGTGATCGACAAGATCCAGAAGATCCGGCTCGCCTGGTGCATGTTTGGCGCCAGCAACTTCTTTCAGATCGGCACCGGCGCAGAATGCCCGGCCAGAGCCGGTCAGGACAATTGTACGCACCCCATCGTCGGCCAGCGCCGATTCCAGTGCTGCCGCCATCTCGCGCAGCATCTGCGTTGACATTGCGTTGAGCTGTTCGGTGCGCTGGAAGGTAATCCATTCAGTTTTTGCGACCCGCTCAACGAATAGCGTCTGCTTTGCCTCACTCATGCTAAGCTCCTGATAATTATACATATTATTGGTTTTTCGCCTTGTCTTTTGCGGCGATTTACGCTGCACTCGGGCGGACCCGCACGTGGAAAACAAAAGAACTGGAGATTGATATGAGCACTGCACCCCTGGCCGGCCTGAAAATCCTCAGCCTTGCCGAACAGTTTCCCGGTCCCTATGCCACAATGCTGTTGTCCGACATGGGAGCCGAGGTGATCATGATTGAACGCCCGGGCATCGGTGATCCGGCCCGGCAATTTCCGCCCTTGTTCCGGGCACTGAACCGAGGCAAGCGCAGCGTTGCGTTGGATCTGAAATCGGCCGAGGGGCTGGCACGGTTTCGCGAACTGGCCAAGGAATCGGATGTCATCGTCGAAGGGTTCCGCCCTGGCAAGCTTGCGGCCTTGGGTGCCGGTTTCGAGGACATGCGTAGTGTCAACTCGCGGCTGGTTTATGTATCGATTTCGGGTTACGGGCAGGACGGCCCCTATCGTGACAGGGCTGGCCATGACCTGAGCTATGAAGGGGTTGGCGGTTTGCTGGCCGATCAGGCCGATGCAAAGCAGCCCGGCCCTGTGCCGCCGATCCCCCTTGCGGATGTTGGCGCGGCGTTGTTCGCGGCGATCGCAATCCTGTCGGCGGTGGTGTCGAGCCAGCGCACAGGGCAGGGGCGTTACGTGGACGTGTCCATGTCGGATGCGGTGGTTTCGATGTTGACCGCATTCCTCGTTCCCGCCGCCAATGGAACACCGCTGGGCGAATTTATCGCCGAGCCGGGCTATGGCGTGTTCACCTGCAAAGACGGCAAGCTCTTGACCTTGTCCATCGCGCATGAGGACTGGTTCTGGAAACCGTTCTGCGATGTGATCGACAGGGCGGATCTTGCGCCGTTGACAGGCCGCGACCGTGTCGCCCGCAAGGCCGCGCTGCGCGAAGAAATCGCGGCGATTCTGGTTGGCAAGACGCGCGCCGAATGGGGCGACCTTCTGGATAAGGCGGGGGTGCCATGGGGTCCGGTCAATTCCCTGGTCGAAACGTTGGACGACCCCCATGTGCGTGCGCGCCAGCTGCTGCGCAAGATTACGCATGACGGCGGCAAGGCCGAGACTTTTATTGTCCAGCCGTTGAAATTTGATGGCTTCGAAACCGCAACACCGAATCTGCCCCCTGAACTCGGGGCAGATAATGACAGCGTTTTTTCGGACGACGCCACCTAGAGGCGGCGGTTGGTCGATGTCTACTCTAGCAGGCAAACGAATACCCACCATTCACTGGATAGGTCTGTCCGGTGATCCAGCTGGCAGCATCCGAGCAGAGGAACAGGATCATTCCGGCGGGGTCTTCCGGCTCGCCCAGACGGCGGATCACGTATTGCGACAATGCCCGCTTCTCGGTCTCTGCATCCGGGATCAGGTCGGCGACAGCCGGAGTTCTTGTGCCCCCCAAGGCGACGCAATTCGCGGTGATCCCGAACCGGCCGCCGGCCTTTGCAATTGCCCGCATGAAGCCGGCCGCACCGGCCTTGGCCCCGGAATAAACCGCCAGATGCGGTTCACCGACACGGCCGGCGTCGGAAATGACGGTCACAATGCGCCCATAGCCACTGTTAACCATCAACGGCATGGCGTGACGGGTGCAGTTCAGCACCCCATCGAAATTGGTGGCCATCCAGCGGCGCCATTCATCGGGATCGGATTCCCAAAAAGGGACCAGATCGTCGAGCCGCGATGTCGGCCCGGCGTTGCCCGCATTGTTGACCAGAATATCCACGCCGCCAAATGTGGTCTGCGTTTCGGCAAACGCCGCGCCAACCGCGTCGAAATCCGAGACGTCGAAGGCGAGCGGCAGAGCCTTTGCACCCGCTGCCTCCACTTCCGCGGCAACGCTTTCGGCCCGTTCGGCGTGAAAATCGTTGACAACGATGGCACCGGCTCCGTGTTCCGCCAGATAAAGCGCGACTTGCCGACCAACGCCTTGCCCCGCTCCGGTTACAAATGCGGTACGACCTTTGATGGAAAGCAGGTTACTCATCTTCGCTCCTTTCTATCCCAGCCATCTCTTCCGGCGGCGATAGTGTTTGATATCTCGATAGCTTTTGCGCTCGCCCGATGCGGTTACGCCGAGATAGAATTCCTTGATGTCCTCGTTGTCAGCGAGCTTGTCGGCAGGGCCGTCCATCACGATCCGGCCGTTCTCCATCACATAGGCATAGTCGGCGATCGATAGCGCCGCGGCGCTGTTTTGTTCGACCAGGAAGAAGGTCGTGCCTTCTGACTTGAGCTGCTTGAGCACTTCATAAACATCCCGGACCATCATCGGGGCCAATCCCAACGACGGTTCGTCGATCGCGATGATCTTGGGGCTGGCCATCATGGCCCGGCCGATCAGCAGCAGTTGTTGTTCGCCACCAGACATGAAGCCAGAGGTGCGGTTGCGCAGGTCCGCAAGCCGGGGCATCAAGGTGTAAACATGGTCCAGGCGCTTTTTCAGCTCGGCGGAGTTGGGCACCATGTGCCCGCCGACGATCAGGTTTTGCTCTGACGTCAGATGCCGCAAAACGCGCCGCCCTTCCATCACATGGATGAGACCGTTCTTCACGACTTCCGAGGCTTCCATGTTCTGAATGGGAGTTCCGTCCAGAACGATGGACCCCGCCGAAACGGTTCCATCCTCGGATTTGAGCGTTCCCGAGATGGCTTTAAGCGTCGTGCTTTTTCCTGCGCCATTGCCACCGAGCAGAGCAACACATTGTCCCGCACGGACTGTCATGGACACGCCTTTGAGCGCCAGGATGACGTCGGAATATGTCACCTCTACGTTGTTGAGTTCCAGCATGGTCATATTGCCCGGGGCTAAGGATCAGAACGGGCGCCGCGACTGCGGCGCCCGGATTAATTCACCATTTCTCAACTTGCGGAACGTCGACACCCGTTGCCGCGATGGTGATTTTCCCATCTTTGACGGTGCCCACATTCACTTTGAGGCCTTCCAATGGGAACGGTGCTTCTGGCGTAAAGGACAAGGTCGGCAGGAACCCATGGGTTTCTTCGGTGGTGATCGGTTTGGCAAAAAGCGCCTCACGTACCATCTCTCCGGTCAGGCCCTCGGCGCCGTTCGCCTCGATCGCGTGATCGATCACGGTCACGGTATAGAGACCCTGAGATACGCCCATTGCGGTCACGACGTTCCAAGGTGCTTCGAGTCCGTAATCGGCAACCAATGTCTCGTAGAATTGTCGCGCGGGAGTGTCCTCATCGGCCGCAATCACCATGCCGTAGGCTTCAAAGTCCCCCTCCATTTGCTCAAGCCCGCCAAGCGCGCTACCCGAGGCTGGAAGCCCGTTATGCGAACTCATCATGATCGGGATGTTCGCCCCGTTGGCCTGCAGCCCACGTTTCGCGGCAACCACGATAGAGGTGTTCGTTTGGATTACCAGCACCTCGGCCCCGGCTCGTACAACGCGGCGCATTTGCCCCGTCAGATCGGTGGGTTGAACTTCGGTATAGATGACCTCGACGAGGTCGATCTCCTCGGGGTGCTCTTCGGCATAGAGTTCAATGCCCTTTGCCATGTCGACATAGGCAGGCGATGCTTCTGAGGCGAGGATCGCAACCTTGAGCGGTTCGTCTCCGCCGCGCTGTTCACGCATCCAGTTCAGAAAGCCGACACTTTCGTGCGAATAGGTCGGGCGTGGGTTGAAAATCCAGGCATCCGGTTGCCAGGCAAAACCGTAGGCCGCTGTGGCCATGAACATCGGGATTTTGTCTTCCGGCAGGCGTTCGGAAAGGGCCGCGACGTCGGGCCCGCCGAGGCCGACAACCGCAATCGGGTCCAGTTCCGATTTGATCCCGGGCCAGAGACTTGCCACCTGTGCCGCGTCATAGCGGGTTTCGTAGTTTTTGTAGTTCAGCGTGACGCCAAGTTCCTTGCCGCGGGTTTCATTCCACCAGGTGAACACAGCCTCACGTCCGCCGGCCAGAATGGGCATGATGTCAGCATAAGGGCCGGAAAAGTCCGACAGCAGGGCCAGATTATAGGTCTCTTCGGCCTGCGCCTTCAAAGGCATGGTCGCCGCGGCCGCCAAGGCAGCCGCAGCCAGAAAGCCGCGAAGACCTCGATTCGATTGGTAAGTCATATTCTTCCTCCCAGGTTTAGAGCCGCTCTATTTCTCAGTAAGGAAACGGCCAGATACGGTATGACGACTTCAGGATGTTCCAGCGGTGCATCAGCCCCTTGGGTTCGAGGATCATAAACAATGCGATCACGCCGCCAAGAACGACATTCATGCCAGCGAACACGATGTCACCGCCAAGGAATGATACCGAGTCGGCGATATTGGGGCCGACCGTCGCGATAATTTCCTGGATGATGCGGATAATGAAGACGCCGATCAGGGCCCCCACGATTGAACCCATCCCGCCGACGATGATCATCGCGACGAAGAAGATCGAGTGAAACAGGGTGAACTGGTCTACCCCCACGAAGCGGATCAGATAGGCCCAAAGCGCCCCGCCGACGCCCGCATAGAAAGCGCCGATCAGGAAGGCATTTGCCTTTGTGGCCGCGACATTGATCCCCATTATACCCGCGGCCACGTCATCATCCCTGACCGCCACGAAGGCACGGCCGAAGCGTGACCGAACGATCCCGAACGCGCCCGCCACCATGATCGCGGTGACCGCGAAATTCAGATAGAACTGCGAAGATTCGCTGACAAATCGCAGCCCGAAAAGCTCGGCCGGGGGCACGGTGATACCGTTCGATCCACCCAGCCAGGTAGACGGCAGGTTCAATACGGCAAAGTGGAACAGGAACTGAGCTGCAATCGTGGTCAGTGCCAGATAGAACCCCTTGATCCGCGCCGCGGTCAAGCCAAAGAGAAAGCCGAACAGCGCAGCCGAGAGCCCGGCCAGAGGAATGGTCAGCAGAAACGTAAGGCCGGTCTTCGAGGCCAGTATCGAGGCCGTATAGGCCCCGACCCCCATGAAAGCCGCCTGACCCAGGTTGATCTGGCCCGCATAGCCGGTGCAGATCTGAAGCCCGACGGCGATGACGGCGCTGATCATCATCATATTCAGGATAGCGATGATACGGCTGCTCACCAGGTAAGGCGCCAACAGCAGTAGAGCCATGAATACGACGAGGGCCAGAAACTGCCAGCGCGTTCGGATCAAACGTCTGTCACTGCGATAGCTTGTCGGGAATACGCCGGAAGGGTCCATGGATTACACCCGTTCAATTGTGCGCCAGCCGAACAGGCCGGTCGGTCGGATCAGCAGAATGGCAAGCATGATGATATAGGGGACAACGCTGCCCAGTGACCCTCCGATCAGCGGGTCAAGATAGTTGGTTGTCAGGCTCTGGACGATGCCGATAATCACGCCCGCAAGGATCAGCCCGCCGATGGATTCCAGCCCGGCAAACAGCGCCACCGGCAGGGCCGCGAACCCGATATCCGAGGCCAGGAAGGTCAGCGATTTGCCGCTGAGAAAGATCATCGCACCAATTGTGGACAGGATTGCCCCGAGAACCCAGGCAAAGGCAATCGAGCCTTTCACCGAAATGCCCATCGAGGAGGCCACGACGTGGTCTTCCGCCACGGCGGTCATCCGCAGGCCGGACCGGGTCCGGTTGAAGAACCACGACAGGCCGACGGCGGCGACAATGGTGATGATCCCGCCTATCAGGAGGTTCATCGGGATCAACATGTCGCCGAGGAACAAGGGTTTCAGCGGGAAAATGATCGGGAAGGGCCGCACGGCGGGACCGAACACAAGCAGCACCAGACCGCGCAGCAGGATCAGAAGACCGACGGTGACCATGACCATCGAGAAAACCGATTCACCGATCAGCTTTGTCAGGAAAATCCGTTCGATTGCGTACCCGACCAGCCCGGCCAGAACCAGCGAAAGGGGTATCGACAACCAAAGGCTAAGCCCCGCTTGCATCGTTGTGAACCAGACGATGAACCCGCCGATGATCACAAGCTCGCCCTGCGCGAAGTTGAACACCTTGCTGGCGCGATAAATCACAACAAAGCCCATGGCCACCAGCGAATACAGAAGGCCGATCAAAGCCCCGGTAATGATGTCATTGATGAAATAGACCATTGTCGCCGACCTCCTTTAAGATTTGGACTGCCGCTTGGCAGCCTTCGATGCGTTTTCAACATCCGACACGCGAACCGTGGTCTTGAGAACGCCTTGACGACCGTCCTGATAGGTCACAGCGATTTCGAGATCTGTCTCGTCATCGCCAGCATAGATCGCCTCGACGAGCTTGGCATACCGTTCCTCCAGAAAGGCCCGGCGAAGCTTTCGGCTGCGGGTCAACTCGCCTTCATCCGGGTCGAGTTCCTTGGGAAAATTCGCAAAACGTGCCACGCGCGAGCCTTCGGGCAGGAGCGCATTGATGCGCGCCACTTCGCCTTTGATAAGGTCCAGAACTTCGGGTTTCTGCGACAGATCGGTGTAGGTCGAAAAGCTGATCTTGTTCTCTTCCGCCCAACGCCCGAGAACTTCCATATCGATATTGATAAGCGCGCTGACGAAATTCCGGCGTTCGTCGCCCAATGTCATGAGGTCCTTGATGAAGGGGCTATACCGCAACCGCGTTTCGATGAACTGCGGCGGATAGCTGTGACCGTTTGCCAGGCGGCGCATGTCCTTGACACGGTCAAAGAACAATAGCTCGCCGTCGTCGGTCATCGAGACCGCATCACCGGTCTTGTACCAACCGTCTTCGGTCAGCACCTCTGCGGTCTTTTCGGGCTTGCCGTGATAGCCGCCGAAGCCCGATCCGCCACGCACCTGAAGCTCCCCTTCGTCCGAGACCCTGTATTCCAGCGGTTCGCCGTAGTTCGTGTTGCTTTGCATCCAGCTGCCGCTGGTTTCCAGCTGATAGCTTTCGCCGACATGCGCGGTCAGAAGGCCGATTTCGGTCGCGCCATACACGTTGCGCAGCTTAACCCCCATCGCGTGGAACATACGAAAGACGTCAGGTGCCATCAGGGCGCCGCCGCTCATTGCGTTTTTGGCCTTACCAAGGCCAAGATTGTCGCGCAGGTGATGCAGCACCAGAGCTTCGGCAAAGGGAAGCTGCAGGCGTGCGGCAAGGCTGGGGCTACGCCCTTCCAGCCGCTCGACGTAAACGTTGCGGCCAACCTTCATGCCCCAATTGTACATCGCATTGCGGAACTTGCCCGCGCCCAGCATCCGGGCCTGAACGATGGAGGCGAGGTTTTCCCACTGGCGCGGACTGAACACCAGTGCATCAACCGCCAGTTCGCGAATGTTGGTCAGTACGTCTTCAGGGCCTTCGGGAAAATTGACGACCATGGGCGCGATCAAACCGATCGACAGGCCGAAAATCTGTTCCGTGACCCAGGCAGGCGAAATGTAGGTCAGGTATTCGGTGCCCGGCGCGATTTCGATTGCCCCCATCACCCGCGAGCAATTGTCGAACAGGTAGCGATGGCTGATGACAACGCCCTTGGGTTTTCCCGTGGTCCCCGAAGTATAGGACAGCAAGGCGGTATCGTCCGCCCGTCCACGTTTTACGTGTTCTTCAAATCTGGCGGGTTCCTTGGCGTGGATCTGACGCCCTGCCGCGCTCACACTTTCAAACGAATGCAACAGGGGATGATCATAGCCCCACAGACCGGAATCGTCCCAGTAAACGACCGCCAGGGCGCCCGAGTACTTGCCCGCAATCTCGATGCATTTATCGACCTGCTCCTGATCCTGCGCCAGAAAAACCCGCGTTTGCGAGTCTTCGGCCAGATACAGAATCTCTTCAGCGTTTTGATCCGGATAGACAGACAGGACTTTGCCGCCTAACGACTGGACGGCGTATTCAGCCCAGAAATGTTCGGGTTCGTTTTCGCCAATCATCATGACGGATTCGCCAGCCGACAAGCCCAGGTTCTCCAACCCGAGAGCCAGGGCGCGAACCCTGTCAAGAACATCGGCCCAGGTGAATTCACGCCAGATGCCCAGGCGCTTGTGCCGTTCGGCGAGGTTGGTCGGTGTGGATGTCGCTCGCGCGAGCAAAACCTGCGGCAGGGTTTCGCTATGTGTCACTGCTGGGTCCGAAAAGACCATTGCTGTCCGTTGTTTGACCATGCCGCTACCCCAGATATGCCTTTATGACAGCCGGGTCCTTCTGGATTTCTTCCGGGGTGCCTTCGGCGATGACCCGCCCGAAATCCAGCACCACGATCCGGTCGGCAAGGTCCATCACGACGCCCATGTCGTGCTCCACCAGAACTACCGGAATCTTGCGCGCCTCGCGCACATCGAGAATGAAGCGCGCCAGGTCTTCTTTTTCCTCCGAGTTCATGCCGGCCATCGGTTCATCCATCAGCAGGATCGACGGTTCCTGCGCCAATGCACGGCCCAGATCGACACGCTTGCGCAACCCATACCCCAACGTGCCCACGGGCCGGTTGCGGATTGCCTCGATCTCGAGAAAATCGATGATCTCCTCTGCGGCTTCACGATGTTCCGATTCCTCGCGCATCACGGGACCGAACTGGAAAAAGGCCTGGACTACATTCGATTTCATCAGCATGTGGCGGCCGATCATAATGTTTTCCACCACCGTCTGCCCGGCAAAAAGATGGGTGCCCTGAAACGTCCGCGCCAGACCGCGCCGGGCGATCTGGTCAACACGCAGGCCGGTCACGTCCTGCCCGGACAATTCGACACGGCCCTTCTGCGGACGGTAGAAGCCCGCAGTCACGTTCAGAAGTGATGTTTTTCCGGCACCATTCGGACCGATAATTGCAAGCAATTCATCGTCGGCCACGGAGATGCTCACATCGTCGAGCGCGGTCA
The DNA here is from genome assembly GCF_002814095.1 of Sagittula sp. P11. Lineage (NCBI taxonomy): Bacteria > Pseudomonadati > Pseudomonadota > Alphaproteobacteria > Rhodobacterales > Roseobacteraceae > Sagittula > Sagittula sp. P11. Next base: position 125,845 of record NZ_CP021915.1, on the reverse strand, counting down.
CACCGCCAAATTTCAAAGTTGCGCCACGCACCGCAAGCGGTGACGATACGTGCCCGTTATTCGTGGTCATGTTACAACCCGTGCTTTTCCCCAACACCTCATGGAGGCACGCATAGCCTGACCGCACGGTTTTCCGTTGGTTACGAGTTTTCCTCGCATCGTTCCTCCTCCCACCTCTTAATTCAGAGGTTTGCCTGGTCTATTTTACCAAGTCTCTCCGCGCAGCCTAACAGATGTTAGAAAAATTGGTCAACAACTGAATCCGCTACCAAAGGAAACCGATCAGACAGCCGCGTACTCTGCGGAAAAGCTTCGAAGACCGTTTTGATCCTGACACCAGACTGTCCCGGAGGTGCCGGTCTCTTCATTGTGCAGTTGCAATTCGCAGGGCAGGGTGAGTGGCGCGAGGCCGCGGAACGAAAACCGGTGGGGCGATGTTTTCAACGCATCCGCCGCCAGATTCAGAAGCAGCGTGGCCTGCAATGGGCCATGCACAACAAGCCCGGAATAGGCTTCGGTTTCGGTGGCGTAGACGTAATCATAGTGAATGCGATGGGCATTGAACGTCAGCGCCGAATAGCGAAACAGAAGAACAGGATCCGGTGTCAGCGTCGATCTAAGCGTGGTGGGGTCACCCGCGTCAGCTGCGCTCTCGCCCGTGCGGGGGGTGGAAATCTCACGATAAACGATCGTTTGCTGCTCCCGGATACAAAGCCGGTTGCCACTCAGATACTCATGTTCGACGGTCACAAACACCAATGGTCCACTACGGCCCTGCTTGGCCACAATATCCCTGATCGAAGAGCGCCGGGTGATGGTTTCGCCGATTTTCAGCGGCGCGATATGTTTAACATCGCCGCCGGCCCACATCCGGGCGGGCAGCGGGACAGGGGGTAGGAATCCACCCCTTGCGGCATGGCCGTCTTCTGACAGGGCGGTCGCTGGCACGGTATCAAGGGAAATGCACCAATGAATTCCCAGCGGGACATCGCCTGATCCGTCCCAAAGATGCGGACCGAGCGTGGCGCGGAATTTGTCGATCAGCCCCTCCGTCAGAACGTCTTCTTTAGTCTCGGTGCGTCCCAGCCAGGGCGCCAGCGCGTCAAGGTCGATCTCACCCATAATCCTGGCCTTCAGAACGATCTTGGCATGCCGAGGATATGTTCTCCGACATATGACAGGATCAGGTTGGTCGAGATCGGGGCGACCTGATAGAGGCGCGCCTCGCGGAACTTGCGCTCGACATCGTATTCCCGTGCGAAACCGAAGCCGCCATGGGTCTGGATGCAGGCATTGGCCGCTTCCCAGCTGGCCTCCGAAGCCAGCAGCTTGGCCATATTCGCCTGTGCTCCGCAATCCAGCCCAGCATCGAACCGCCTGCAGGCTTCAAAGCGCATCAGATTGGCGGCCTCGATGTTCACATAGGACCTGGCGATAGGGAATTGCACGCCCTGGTTCTGGCCGATGGGGCGGTCAAAGACCATGCGGTCGCCGGCATAGGTGCGGGCCTTGTCGACGAACCAGTATCCATCACCGATACATTCCGCCGCAATCAGGGTACGTTCGGCGATCAGCCCGTCAAGAATATGGTAAAATCCGCGCCCCTCGGTCCCGATCAGGTTCTCGGCGGGGATTTCCAGGTTGTCGAAAAACACTTCATTGGTTTCGTGGCCGGGCATATTGGCGATGGGGCGGACCTCCATGCCGTTGCCGATCGCCTCTTTCAGATCGACCATGAAGATCGACAGGCCCTGCGATTTCTTCTTGACCTCGGCCAGCGGCGTGGTGCGTGCCAGCAGGATCATCAGGTCGGAATGCTGGATACGGCTGATCCAGACCTTCTGGCCATTGATCTCATACCGGTCGCCCTTTTTCACCGCCGTGGTCTTCAGTTTGGTGGTGTCGGTGCCGGTGGTCGGTTCGGTCACGGCCATGGATTGCAGGCGCAATTCGCCGCTGGCGATGCCGGGCAGATATTTCTGTTTCTGCTCCTCCGAACCATGCCGCAGCAGCGTGCCCATATTGTACATCTGCCCGTGGCAATGGCCCGCGTTGCCGCCGCAGCGGTTCACCTCCTCCATGATGATCGAGGCTTCCGTCAGGCCCAGACCCGAGCCGCCGTATTCTTCTGGGATCATCGCGGCGAGCCAGCCCTCGCGGGTCAGCGCATCGACGAATTCCTCGGGGTAGGTTTCATCCTCGCCGAACTTGCGATGATATTCTGGCGGAAACTGCGCGCAAAGTGCGCGCAAGGCGTCGCGCAGATCGGTGTGAGTGTCTGGGGCTGACGTCTGCATCGGTTACTTCGCTCCTGAACCCGACGTTTCAAGAATTTCCTGCTCGGCACGCTGCCAAAGCTCATAGGAAATCGGGTTTTCGCTCTCTTCGAGGATATGACCGACCAGACCGATGGCGCGTGCCATGACGCCAAAGCCCCGCACGATCTTCCAGGGGAAGCCAAATTCACAGCAGATTGCTCCGATCGCCCCGGTGGCGTTAATCGGCAGCATCTTACCCGATTTTTCTTCGGCAACGGCCTGAATTTTCTGGATCAACTCGATGTATTCACCGGACTTGCCGTTCTCGGCAGCGATCTGGAACAGGCGAGGTGTGCGCGGATCGACCGGCTTGTGCACCGGATGTCCGAGCCCCGGCACGATCATCTTGCGGGCGCGGAATTTTTCCACCGTCTCGACGGCCAGCGCATCCAGATCGACACCGGTGCCCAACTTGTCCTGTGGCAGTGCCTCGTAAAGCATTTTCGAGGCACCTTCCATAGAACCGACAAAGACGGTGCCCAGCCCACACAAGCCAGCCGCCACAGCCGCCTGAAGCGATTCCGGCGCCCCCATATAGGTCATCCGCGCCGCCAGGGCCGATGGCGTGATGCCATGTTCGACAAGGGTGATGATGATGGCGTTGAAGACGCGGCTTTCCTCGAGCGTGGCCTTGCGGCCCGTCAATTGCAGAAAGGCCAGATCGCCCAGGTTCATGTGGCCGAGGATTTCGTTCGGCAAGTCGAGCCCGCGCACGCAGATCTTGTCGGGGGTGCTCCAGGCAATGTCGGAGCTGATTTTTTCTTTGCGTTTTCCCATTAGACCGGATCCCACGAAAAGACATCCGCCGAAACTTCGAGCGGTGTGAATTGCGATTTGAGCGCGGGAATGGCGCGCTCGGCGATTTCATCGGCGGTCCAGCCGTCACCGGAGTGGACGGACCGGAGCGGGCGGGGCTGGTTGAACAGGAATATCTCGTTCATCCGCACTGCAAAGATTTGCCCCGACACATCCGCCGCGCGGTCGCTCATCAGGTAACAGGCCATCGGCGCGACCTTGGCGGGGGTCATCTTCTTGACCTTCTCGACCCGCGCCTTCTGTTCCTCCGTGTCGGTCTTGATCGACGATATCATCCGGCTCCAGGCGAAGGGCGCGATGCAGTTTGACCGCACGTTCCAGCGTTTCAGGTCGAGCGCTACCGATTTCGAGAAGGCCGCGATGCCCAGCTTTGCCGCCGAATAATTCGCCTGCGCCAGATTGCCGATCAGCCCCGAGGTCGAGGTCATGTGCACGAGCGCGCCGCTTTCCTGTTCGCGGAAATAGTCGGCGGCCGCGCGGCTGGTATTGAAGGCACCATAAAGATGGACCTTCACCACCGCGTCGAAATCCTCATAGGTCATCTTGTGGAAGTAACCGTCGCGCAGAATGCCGGCGTTGTTTACCACCGCGTCGATGCGACCGAATTCCTTGACCCCGGCTTCGATCATCGCGCGCGCGGCATCGGGATCGGTGACAGAGCCGCCATCGGCAATGGCATCGCCCCCAGCGGCCCTGATCTCTTCGACGACTTTCTGCGCCGCAGTTTCTGTCTGACCGGTGCCTTTCAGGGATGCGCCCAGATCATTGACCACCACGGCGGCGCCTTCGGTAGCTGCCATCAAGGCGATATCACGCCCGATCCCACCGCCGGCCCCGGTGACCAGAACGACCTTTCCGTCAAGTGCTTTTGTCATCTTCTTGCTCCCTCAGCGTGACTTGCGGTATTTGTCCAACCCGCCGGTGTGCATGACCCGGCCCATGAGCGGCACACCGATGATCTCTTCTGCTTTGACCGCCGCTGCGATCAGCTTGTCCAGATCAATGCCGGTTTCGATGCCGAGCTCGTGACACAGGAACACTGCATCCTCGGTGCAGACATTTCCTGCGGCGCGCGCGTGGCCGTGGCCCGCGAAAGGACAGCCGCCAAGACCGGCGACGGAGCTTTCGAACATGTCCACGCCCATCGACAGGGCCGCATAAACGTTGGCGATCCCCAGCCCACGTGTGTCATGGATGTGCATACCGATGCGCGCCTCGGGCGCCAATTCGCGCAGGGCGCCGATCATCCGTTTGACCGCCTCGGGGTTTCCCCAACCCATGGTGTCGGCGACCACGAGGATCGGCACGGGGATGTTCTCTTCTTCGCATAGCTGAAGGATAAAGCGGAAATCGTCCAAGATGCGTTCTTGGGGGATGGGGCCCTCGAGGTTGCAGCCGAAAGCGGTCATCACATAGGCCGCGTCGACGGTATATCCCTCTTCCTTGTAAAGACGGACCCAGTCACGTTGTTTTTCCCGCATCTCGGCCGAGGAACAATTGTTGTTCGATTGGGCGAATGCTTCGGAAGGATAGAACAGCAGACGCGGGTCGATATCGACCTCATGCGCGGTCAGGGCCTTGCGAAACCCTTTGTCGTTCAGCCACAGCGATGTGTAGTTCACGCCCGGTTTGCGCTTGATACGCTGGAACAACTCGCCGGTGTCCGCCATCTGAGGAACGTATTTCGGGCTGACAAAGCTGCCGACCTGAATGCGTTTCAAGCCGGTTTCGCTGAGCATGTCGATCAGTTCGATCCGCTCTTCGATCGGGTAAATCTTCTTTTCGATCTGAAAACCCTCACGCGGGCCTTCTTCACGAAATTCTACGAATTTGGGAAAGTCGCTCATTTCATCACTCCTCGGATGGCAGGATCTCGGCGATGACCTGGCCGCGATCGACCATGTCCCCATTCGAGACGGATATATTGCTGGCGATCCCGGCCGCGGCCGCCCGGATCGAGATTTCGAGTTTCATGGATTCCATGACCGCGACCACGTCGCCTTCGGCCACGCTCTGACCGTCGGAGACCTTGATTTCGACAATCATGCCGGTCAGCGGAGAGGTCACGGCGCGATCCGCCGCGGCATCGCCGCCGGCAAAGGCAAGGGGCGCGGCGGGCCGAAAGACCAGGCGGCCTTCGGGCGTATCCAGTTCGATCACGCCCGCGTGCAGGCGCGCGTCGATCAGATGGACGGTGTCGCCTTCGCCGACACGCCAACGGCCCGGGGTCAGTTCACGTGCCGACAGTATCAGCGCCTCGCCTTTCTCCGAACGGATGGTGTACTTGGCACCCGGTTTGACAGGACTGACGCGCAGTTCTTCGGATACCTCGTCAGAATCGGTAAGCGTCACGCGCTGCCCCGCTTCAATCGCATCGCCGCCCAGTCCAAGCCGCCAGCCGGTAAAGGCATCACGGTTGGTCCAGGGATTGGCGTCTGTGTCGCTGCGCGACTGGGTCACGAAGAGAATGGCAGCGGTCGCCTTCCACAGATCTGGGCGGGTCAGGCCGGGTGCCTGTGTCAGCTCATCCAGCCTGCCGTCGATCCAGCGGGTATGCACCTGCATCCGTTCGAATTCATGGTTTCGCGCCAGCGCCGTCAGAAAGGCGCGATTGGTTTCGACACCTTCGACCGCGACATGATCAAGCGCCGTGGCTAGACGTGCCAATGCGGTTTCCCGGTCGGGCGCGTGCACGATCAGCTTGGCGATCATCGGGTCGTAGTAGGGCGTGACGGCATCGCCTTCTTCGACGCCGCTGTCGATGCGCAGGCCCGATGGCAGGCTGAGCGTGGAGAGCGTGCCCGTCGACGGGGCGAATTGCATCGCCGGATCTTCGGCGTAAAGCCGCGCCTCGACCGCGTGGCCGTTGATCGTCAGATCGTCCTGCACCAGTCCAAGGCCCGCGCCTTCGGCAATCCGCAGGTGAAGCGCGACAAGGTCCAGCCCGGTGATCGCTTCGGTGACGGGATGTTCCACCTGAATGCGCGGGTTCACCTCAAGGAAGAAATACTCGCCACCCGCGACCAGAAATTCGACCGTGCCCAGCCCGCGATAGTCCAGCGTTTCGCCCAAGCGCACCGCGTCGCGTGCGATGTCGTCCAGAAGCGTTCGGGGCAGACCCCAGGCCGGGGCTTCCTCGATGACCTTCTGGTGGCGGCGCTGAAGCGTGCAATCGCGTTCGAACAGATGCACCACATGGCCCTTGCCGTCACCTGCGATCTGCACTTCAACATGGCGCGCCTCGGGCAGGAAACGCTCCAACAGCAGCCCTTCGGAGCCGAAGGTGGATTTTGCTTCGCGCAGCGCGCCTTCGATGTCCTCGACCAGCGTGGTCTCGTCAGTGACGAGCCGTTGTCCGCGCCCACCACCGCCGCCGACCGCCTTGAGCAGCACCGGCAGGCCCATTTGGCGCACCTCCTCGGCAATCTGCTCGGGATCGGACCGCGCACCTTCGGCGCCCGAAATCACCGGGACGCTGGCCGCCACGGCGGCCTCTTTGGCGCTGGCCTTGTCGCCGAAACGTTCAAGCGTTTCCGGCGTCGGCCCCATGAAGATCATGCCGGCGGCTTCGACCGAACGAGCAAAATCGGGGTTTTCGGCCAGAAAGCCATAACCGGGATGGATCGCATCCGCGCCCACCGATTGCGCGGCGGCAATCACCGCGTCGATCTTCAGGTAACTTTCGGAGGCCGGTCCGCCGCCGATACAGACAGATTTGCCGATCTCGCGGACATGCAGGGCATTGGCGTCGGCCTGCGAATGTATGCCGACAGGTGTGATACCGCTGGCCCGCGCAGTGCGCGCGATCCGGCAGGCAATTTCGCCGCGGTTGGCGATCAGAAGCGTTTTGATTTTCACGGTTCGCTCCTCACATCCTGAACACGCCGAAGTTGGTCTCGACCTTGGGTCTGCGCGATGTCACATCTAGCATCAGCGCCATGACGTCACGGGTCTCACAGGGCTCGATCACGCTGTCGATCCAAAGGTTGGAAGCAAAATTATAGGCTCCCTGAAAATCTTCGTATTCCTCGCGGATCGGTGCCTTGAAGGCCTCCTCCTCCTCGGCGGTCCAGTTTCTGCCTTCGCGTTCGTTGATCTGCGCGCGGACCTGAGCTAGCACGCTGGCGGCCTGTTCCGGCCCCATGATCGCCGACCGTCCCGTCGGCCAGGCGAACATTGCGTCCGGCTGGAACGGGCGGCCCAGCATCGCCAGGTATCCGGCCCCGTAAGAGCCACCGGTGATGATTGTGAATTTCGGCACCCGGGCCGAAGACATGGCCGTGATCATCTTCGCACCGGCTTTTGCGATGCCCATCTGCTCGACCTCGCGCCCGACCATGAAGCCGTTCACATCGGCCAGGAACAGCAGCGGAATATCACGCTGCACGCAGAGATTGATGAAATGCGTGGCCTTCAGCGCGGCTTCGACGAAAAGCACACCTGTATTGGCGAGAATACCGACCTCGTGGCCGTGGATGCGACCCCAGCCGGTCATGATCGTGTCGCCATAAAGCGGTTTGAATTCGTGAAAATCGCTCTCATCGACCAACCGAGCCACGATTTCGCGGTTGTCGGTCGGTACCTTGGGGTCGCGGCTGATGAGTCCATAAATCTCTTCGACCGGGTAGGCGGGCGCACGGGGCGCTTCGGGCGTCTTGCGGGGTTGGGGTTTTTCGCCAAGATGGCTGACAATTTCGCGCGTGATGGCCAGAGCATGGGCGTCATCTTCAGCCAAATGGTCGGTCACGCCGGAGACGGACGAATGCATCTTGCCGCCACCCAGTTCTTCGGCTTCGACCTTTTCGCCGGTTGCGGCAAAGGTCAATTCCGGTCCGCCCAGATACATAAAGCCCTGACCGCGCACGATCACCACTTCGTCACAGAGCGCGGGGATATAGGCACCACCCGCAGTGCAGGGCCCCATGACCACGGCGATTTGCGGCACACCATCGCCGGACATGCCAACCTGTTGGTGAAAGATGGACCCGAACTGGCCTTCGTCGGGAAAGATGTTTTCCTGATCCGGCAGGAAGGCGCCGCCGGAGTCCACGAGGGTGATAACGGGCAGACGGTTCTTCCATGCGATCTTCTGCGCCCGCACATGTTTGCGCGATGTCATGCCGAAATAGGTGCCGCCCTTTACCGTGGCATCATTGGCGATGATCATGCATTGACGGCCCTCGATCACACCGATCCCGGTGATGATGCCCGCGCCCGGCGGCACGCCATTGTATTTGTTCAACCCGGCAAGTTCTCCGAGTTCCAGAAATGGTGTGCCCGGGTCGATCAGGCGTTCAATCCGTTCCCGCGGCAGGATCTTGCCCTTCTCCACATGCCGGTCGCGCGCCTTTTTGGGGCCGCCGACACGTTGCAGCAGCCGCAGCGCGTGCAGATCGGAGAGTTTTTCACGGTAGTGTGCGTCATTTGCCCGAAAGTCGTCGGACCCGGTATCAAGCAGGGATTTCATTTTGGTCATGGCAGGTTCGGATATTCCCTGAGAACAAAGGCGACCTTGGCGGCGCCGGGTTTTTCGAAAGTGTCAGCCGCCACCAGGTGAACGTCGGCCTTGAAGACAAGCGCGTCGCGCAGGCGTTGCTCGATCTTCTTCTTGAGGGCGGCGTCATCGGCCGGATCACGACCGGGGCCGCGTTCGACAATCACCGTCAGCGCGCCCTGCGTGGTGTGGCCCTCGAAATCAGCGACGATCCGCATGACGCCATTGGTGTCTGGCACCATCTCGGTGATTACGCTGTTGATGGCGGACGGGAATACATTGGCCCCGCGCACGATCAGCATGTCGTCGGTGCGACCGGTGCAGCGGATCTTGGGGCCGGTGCGCCCGCAGGCGCATTCGGTGTCGATGACCTCGATATAGTCGCCTGACCGGAACCGCACGAGCGGGCTCGCCTGGCGGCCGATCGCGGTATAGATCATCTCGCCCTCGGCGCCCTTTTCCCAGGGAATGATCCTGCCGCTATCGGGATCGAGCAATTCGGTGATGATATAGTCCATGTTGACCATATGCATTCCCGACTGTTCGTCGCACTCGGCCCAGTAAGTCACGCCCAGATCGGTTCCGCCCAGCATTTCGGTGCATTTCGCCCCCCAAGCCGCTTCGATCTTGGCGCGGATAGCAGGGATGCCGCCGCCGGGTTCGCCACCGACGATGACCTGTTCCACGCCCAACTCACTAGCCTTGCAGCCCAGCACTTCGGGCGCTTTTTCGGCCAGGTGCAGAACGAAATTCGGAGCACCAACGATGCAGCGCGGGCGCGTATCCGCGCAGGCACGCAGCAGCCGTTCGGCACCGCCATCCGCCCCCACCGGCACATCGATCGCGCCCATATACTGCAACCCCTGCATCACGGGGATGCCGCCGACAAAGCCCTTGGCCAGCGAAAACGCGTGCAACACCATGTCGCCGGGGCGCATGCCATTGGCAAAGAAGCAGCGCGCTGTCATCTCGTGCCACATCTCGGCGTCGGATTCTGTCAGGGCCACATATGAGGGGCTGCCGGTCGTGCCCGACGAGGCCTGCATCTGGATGATGTCCGACATGGGCGCGGCACGGTGCTTGCCAAAGGGCGGCTCGGCAGCGAGGCTTTCGCGGATCTCGGTCTTGTAGGTATAGGGCAGTTTTTGCAGGTCTGCGATGGTGCGGATATCGTCGAAGTCCACACCGGCCTCGGCGAACTTTTCCTGATAGAAGGTCGAGTTCGCCTTGAGATACGCCATCTGATCGCGCAGCCGCTCTTCCTGAATACGGCGCACCTCGTCGAGCGGTGTGCCCTCGATCGTGTGCCAGAAGCGATCATTTACCTTGTCGGCGGCATCCTGCCGCCTGAAGCGCATTCCAAATTGCATGTCGTTCTCCATGTCGGGCAGAGCGATCAATAAGACCGCGGCAGACCCATGACCTTTTCGCCGATGAAGCTGAGGCACAGCTCGCGGTTCACGGGCGCCGTGCGCAACAAGCGCACCAGCGGGTACATCTCGTATAGTCCCGTATCCTCGGTGAAGCCCGATCCGCCATGCGCCTGCAGCGCGGCGTCCACCGCTTCGATCCCGGCTTCGGCGGCGGCGTATTTTGCCATGTTTGACGACGCCCCTGCCGGCAGTTTGTTGTCAAACTCCCAGGCCGCGCGACGGGTCATCAGGCTGGCCATCTCGACCGCTGTGTGCGCCTTGGCCATCGGGTGCTGCACGCCCTGATGCGCACCGATGGGTTGGCCGAACACATTGCGTTCGGAGGCATAGGCCACGCCCTTGTTCAGGGCGAACCGGCCGATGCCGCAGCACAGGGCGGCCAGGATGATGCGTTCGGGGTTGAGACTGTCGAACAGGATCGAGAACCCTTCGTCCACCTCGCCGACCACATCCTCCGGGCCCAGATCCACCTCGTCGAAGAACAGGGTCCACTGTTCCTCGGGCAGGGGGATCGAGATCTTCACCCGCTGCTTGTCGACGCCCTTTTTCTTCAGATCCACTGCGAACAGGGTAAAGCCGTCGGTCTTGCGGCTGACCTCGGTATGCGGCTTGGTTCGCGCCACGACTAGGCAATAGTCCGAGACCTCGGCGCCAGTGATAAAGGTCTTTTCGCCCGACAGGCTGAACCGGTTGCCCCGACGTTTGGCCAGCGTAGTGGCCTTCATCGTGTTCGACCCGGCGCCCGGTTCCGTGATCGCAAAACAGAACTGGATATCACCGCGGCAGGCCGCCGGCAGCAGCTCTTTCTTGTGGAATTCACTCCCGTGGCTGGCGATATGAGCCAGCGACATGGTCGGCCCGACCACCATCATCAAAAGCGGAATGCCGTGATTGGCGGTGCCTTCCATGAACAGCGCCATTTCGGTCATACCGAGGCCCGCGCCGCCGTATTCCTCAGGCACCATGATGCCGAGAAAACCGTCGTCGGCAACCTGCTTGAACATATCGTGGGGAAACTCGTGCTTGCGCGCGTGTTCCAGCCAATAAGCATTGTCATATGTCTGCGCCAGCTGACCGCCATATTCGTAAATCTGGCGCTGTTCATCGTTCAGAGTGAATTCCATGTTTCGTCCTCAAGCCTTGAATTCGGGGGCGCGCCGGTTCTCGAATGCATCGAGCCCCTCGGCGACGTCATCGCTGGGCAGTGCGCGCACGGCGGCGTCACGCTCAAGCCGCATCTGCTGGTCGATGCCGAGATCTGCACCTTCGCGCGCCAGCCGCTTCATTTCCGCGATACCTGGGCGCGAGCGGGTCGCGATCTTTTCGCAATATTCCAGCGCGGCCTGGTGCAGATCCGCATCCGGTACGATGTAGTTGACCAGCCCGACCTCCTTGGCCTCGTCGGCTTTGAGCCAGCGCGCTGAGAACATCAGGTCAAGCGCCCGGCGTTCCCCCATTAGCCGCGTCAGCCGCTGCGAGCCACCCCAACCGGGAATCAGCCCGAATTGCGCATGCTGATCGCCAAACTGGGCGCTTTCGGCCGCAAAGCACACGTCGCAGGCCAGCATCAGTTCGATCCCGCCGGCCAGACACAACCCCTGCACTGCGACTACGACAGGGAGGGAGGAGGTTTCGAGCGCACGCAGGTTTTTCATGCCAAAGGCGATGAAATGGTCCAGCGCGGCGGGATCGTTCAATTTACCTTTCACTTCCACCAGATCGGCGCCGGTGCAAAAGTTCTTGCCTTGCGCCCGGATCAGGATCGCCCGAATATCCGGGTTCGCCTCGAATTCCGACCGCGCAGCAGAAATGCGCTCATGCACGTCAAGTGACAGGCAATTGAATTTCTCGGGGCGGGCAAGTTCGATGATGCCGGTGTTGCCCTCGGAAGTGACGAGGATGGGGCCGCTCATTTGGCGGCTCCCTTCGCCTTCTTGTCATACTGCAGCGCCATGCGACCGACCTTCTCGCGGGCGATCACCAGCTTCTGGATCTGCGCGGTCCCGTCACCGATCTGCAAGCCGAGCACATCGTTGTAGCGCTGGTGGTGGGGCAGGTCGGTGGTGTAGCCGTAATGTCCGTGCAGGATCAGGCACTGGTGCAGGATCTCGCAGGCGGTTTTGGGCAGGTACCATTTGCACATGGCGGCCTGAGAGGTGTGGGGCAGGCCACGGTCGCGCAGGTCCAGCGTGTAATAGCAAAGCTGGCGCATCATGGTAAGTTGGGTCTCGGCCTCGGCCAAGGGAAAGCTGACACCCTGATACTGCACGATTGGGGCCCCGAATGCCTCGCGCTCCTGAACGTAGGCCCAGGTTTCATCCACCGACGCTTGCGCGGCCCCCAGGCACTCCAGCCCGATCAGTGCGCGGGAATAGTCGAAGCCCGCCATGATCGTGCCAAAGGCACGGTCCTGTTCCGCCATCATGTTTTCAGCCGGCACGAAAACATCGTCAAAGAAAACCGAGCCGCGCCCGACAGGCTTGGTGCCGATGTCGTCAAAATGGGTGCGCTTGATGCCTTCCTGGTTCAGATCGACGAAAAAGGCGCTGACCCCGCGTGAGCCGCCGTCAGGATCGCCGGTACGGGCAAAGACGACCGCCGCATCCGCCTGACTGGCAAAACTCATGGATGTCTTTTCACCGTTCAGCCGCCAGCCGTTGCCGGATTTCTCGGCCCTCAGAATCAGGTTCGCCGCATCCGAACCGCCGCGCGGCTCTGTCAGGCCCAGGCCAATGACAGCATCACCCGAAACAACCTTGGGCACCCATTCCGACGCGATGTCCTTGGAGGCATGTTTGGCAACCATTCCGCCCATGAGAGAGCCCAGAAGCTGCACGTAACTTGCGTTGAAATCAGCATAGGCGATCTCTTCGACGATCAGCCCTGACGTGACAGAGCTTTCGCCGAGTCCCCCGAATTCCTCGGGCAGATCGGCCCCGATCAGCCCCAGTGCGCCCATCTCCTTGATCAGCGCACGGTCGAATGTATGGCCGCTGGCGCGTTCTTGATATGTGGGCGCAAGTCTTTCAGTTGCGAAGCGCTTTGCGGTCTCGCGAAACGCCTTCTGATCGTCTGTAGGCTGGAATTGCATCGGTGCTCCTCCCCATGAGCGAAAATCTTCTTTCCAAAAAAATCTAACAAATGTTAGATTGTAGATCAAGTGCAGTTTTGAGGAGGAGAACCGAAGTGAAAAATAGACCAGATGGAAGCTTTGAAACCATGCTCTCGCCCATCCGCGCAGGCCAACATACATTGCGAAATCGTGTCATCATGGGGTCGATGCACACGCGGTTGGAAACCGAGCCTGACGGCATAGCCAAACAGATCGCGTTTTACGCCGAGCGTGCGCGGGGGGAGGCGGCGATTCTGGTCACCGGCGGGTTTTCGCCCAATGCCGAGGGCATATTCGATCCAGAAGGTCCGCGAATCGATGGCCCGGAAGAAGCGCTTGACCTGCGCCCGATCTGCGAGGCGGTGCAGGCCGAAGGCAGCCTGATCTGCGCGCAACTCCTCCACGCCGGGCGCTATGCCAAGATCGAAGGCTGTGTCGCCCCGTCGCCGATCCGCGCTCCGATCAACCGTTTCATCCCGCGTGAAATGACCGAAGCCGACATTCTCCGTACCATCGAGGATTTTGCCGTGGCGGCCGCCAATGCGCAGGCCGCAGGCTTTGATGGCGTCGAGATCATGGGGTCCGAGGGATACCTGATCAACGAATTCACCGTCACCCATACCAACAAGCGCCAAGACGACTGGGGCGGCAGCGCCGCGAACCGCCACCGATTCCCGGTCGAGATCGTGCGCGCGGTGCGCGAACGTTGCGGCCCCGACTTTCTGGTCATCTACCGGATTTCGGCGGCCGATCTGATCGAGGGCGGCGCGCCCGCCGATGAAATTGCCGCACTGGCCCGCAAGATCGAGGCCGCAGGTGCGGATATTCTGAACACCGGCATCGGCTGGCACGAGGCCCGCGTGCCGACGATCGCCTATCCGGTGCCGCGCGGTGCCTGGCGCAAGGCGGCAGCCAACGTGAAAGCGGCCGTGTCGATCCCGGTGGTCGCCTCGAACCGGATCAACACACCCCAGCTTGCCGAAGACATACTTGCCTCTGGCGATGCGGACATGATCTCGATGGCGCGCCCGTTTCTGGCCGATCCGCATTTCGTGAAAAAGGCGCGAGAGGGCCGCGCGGACGAGATCAACACCTGCATCGCCTGCAACCAGGCCTGTCTGGATTTCATCTTTTCTGACCGTCCGGTCGGATGTCTGGTCAATCCAAAGGCCGGGCGTGAAACGGAATTCCGGGATACGCCAGCCGACACGCCAAAGAAAGTGGCCGTCGTTGGCGGTGGTGCCGCGGGCATGGCCACAGCCGCCGAGGCGGCGCGGCTGGGCCATGCTGTCACGCTGTTCGAGGCGCAGGACAAGCTGGGCGGTCAGCTGAATCTGGCCCGCGCCGCACCGGGCAAGGACGAATTCGACGAAACCCTTCGGTATTATGCCGGTCAGATGCAAAAACACGGGGTCACGCAGCGTCTGCGGCAGCGTGCTGACGTGAGCGATCTTGAAGGCTTCGACCATGTGGTTATCGCCACCGGGGTCATGCCGCGCATTCCCGACCTGCCGGGTATCGACCATCACAGCGTCGCGACTTACGCCGAAATTCTGTCCGGCGACCGTCTGGCGGGCGACCGTGTCGTCGTGATGGGGGCAGGGGGCATCGGTCATGATGTGGCCGAGTTCTTGGTGACCGAACCCGCCAAGACTGCCAACTCCGACGTCTTTTGCGAAACCTGGGGTGTGGACCCCGAATTTGTATCGTCGGGTGCCCTGGCGGGCGACCCTCTGGCACCGAAACCGTCGCGCCGCAAGGTCGTTATGCTGCAACGCAAGACGGCCAAACCGGGCGCGGGGCTTGGTGTTTCGACAGGGTGGATCCTGCGCAACGCGCTGCGCAAACATGGGGTCGAGGCAATGGGCGGCGTGACCTATGAACGTATCGACGATGCGGGACTGCATATCGTCGCGGACGGAATGCCAAAGGTCATTGCGGCCGATACAATTGTGCTATGCACCGGTCAGGAACCGGAACGGACCCTGGCCCAAGAGCTTGCCGCGCGCGGCGTCCCGGTTACGATGATCGGCGGGGCAAAAGAGGCCGCTGAACTGGATGCGCTGCGCGCCATTGATGAGGGCGTGCGCCTGGCGCAGGGTCTCTGAACCGAAGGCCGGGCAAGGGGTAAACCATGCTGACCGACGTCATCCGCGCGGGGCGCGCTGATCTGTATTCGATCTTTCGAACCCGCGCGCAAGACTGCGCCCGCGCCCTGGCCATCGAGGACGGCAGCAGGAAATTGACCTATGCCGAGCTGCTGGAGCGGGTCGATCGTCTGGCTGCCGTGTTTCTGGCCAGGGGCGTTGCGCCGGGCGACAGGATTGCGATCCTGTCGCACAACCGCTCTGAATACCTGGAGGTCGAACTCGCCGCAGCGGGAATCGGCGCGATCGTCGCCTGTCTGAACTGGCGGCTTGCTTCCGATGAACTGCGGCACTGCATAGATCTGGTCGCGCCGGTTCTCGCGGTCGTCGAACCGGACCTTTCAGAAGCTTACCGGGCCGTCGCGGCAACGCCCTGTCTGATTATCGGGCCGGATTTGGAAACGGCCATTGCCGCGGCCGGACCGGACCCGCGCATCGGAACCATGGTCGACGATCCAGAGGCTGGTCTGACGATCCTTTATACCTCAGGGACCACGGGCCTGCCCAAGGGCGCGCTCATCAGCCACCGCGCGCATATCGCCAGATCCATGGCTTTTGCGGCGCAGCTGGCGCTGGACCCCGGCGACGGGTTTATCGCCTGGGCGCCAATGTTCCACATGGCGTCCACCGATCATGGGTTGGCGACGGTCCTGCGGGGCGGAACCGTGGTGATGGTTGACGGTTTGCAGCCTGCGGTCATCAACGAGGCTCTGTCGCGCCACCGGATCGGCTGGTTCGTGATGATGCCCGGTGCGCTGGACGCCTTTATCGCAGAACGACGCGCCAACCCTTTGCCGCTGAAGGGTATCAAAGTTTGCGGCGCCATGGCCGATCTGGTGCCGCCGCATCAGATCGCGGAACTGACAGCCCTTCTCCACACGCCCTATCTGAATTCCTTCGGCGCAACCGAAACCGGCCTGCCGCCGGGGTCCGCCGATCTAATTGCGCCAGGTGTGACTCCGGACCGCCTTTCCAAGCGCATCAGCGCACTTTGCGAGGTTCGGCTCGTCGATCCCGACGACCAAGAAGTGACGGATGGAACGCCAGGCGAAATGGCTGTGCGGGGTCCGACATTGTTTTCAGGGTACTGGAACGCGGACGACGCCAATGCCCATGACTTTCGCAACGGCTTTTTCCACATGGGCGACTTGTTCCGGCGCAATGCGGACGGAACCATCGACTTTGTGGACCGGGCCAAATACTTGATCAAGACCGGCGGCGAGAACGTCTATCCTGCGGAGATCGAGCGTGTTCTTCTATCTCATCCCGGGGTGGTCGATGCCGCAGTCGTACGGGCATTTGACGTGAAATGGGGCGAAAGTCCGGTGGCCTTTGTCGCCCGCGGCAAGGACGGGCCGGATGCCGAAGCGCTGATGAATTTGTGCCGCGACAACCTCGCAGGCTACAAACGGCCGCGCGAAATTCGCTTCATCGCGTTCGAGGATTTTCCCAGATCGACCAGCGGAAAGGTCCAGCGGCATGTCCTAGAAGCGCGGCTCGCAGATTAATTATTGCTCCGACCCGATCGTCACCCCGCCACGCCCGTTCGCCCCACTAGCGAAATAAGCGTTCCTGTCATCGTTGCGACGAGCTTCTCATCCCCGCCCTTTGGAGTAGCCCCCTGAAAGTGGTCCACCAACCGGGATAGATTGACCCGCGATTGACGTGCTGCCCTCTGTCGGACCACACGGCTGGAGTTTTCCCGGGGGTTTGAGCTCAGGCGGATTCTTCGATCCCTGAGCCATTCATCAGCGCGATCGGTGGTTTGTTCCCGGTTGCGCTGTGGGGGCAGCAGGTCACCCGGCGCTTCGCACGGACGGGCATGGAATGCCGGCAAGTGCCGGTTGGGGCTGCTGCGGGCCTTCAAGGGAAAGTCGGCGACTATCCGATGTGCGGGACAGAGCGGGTATTCACCAAGCGAACTCAAACGTCCGGTTCTGCACTGCGGCCCGACAGAACGATATCAAGTGATCGGCGATCAGCCGATTGCACCTGTGTAACAGTCTTCTTCGGCCCTCCTGTCTGCATGATCTGGGACAGGTAAGAATTGCGCCGTCTGATGAAGTCACGCAGAAGAGTCGGGTAGTCTTCACTGACGGCACTCTTCACAGAAACCCGACGCTCCAGTTCATATCGCCAGGCCCTTACACGGGCAAGCCCTGTGAAGACGCCAAACTCTCCGATGGCGTCAAAAACGTCGAAATAGCGGAAGACCGGGCCGAATACGACATCGACGAGGCTGAACTGGTGGCCGTCGAACCATGGTCCCTCCCCAAGCTCCGCGTCCAGCCGAAGGAATTTTGCGCGGAGCGCCGCGACTTTTGCTTCCAACGCTTTATCGTTCGGCGCCGAGTAGAACCCCGCAATGTCGTTCAAGACAGCAGATCCAAATTCAATCCAGGCACGGTGGCGGGCGCGATCGAGAGCGTCGTGCGGATGAAGTGCGTGGGGTTGTGTATCCTCAAGATATTCGAGGATAACCGCAGATTCGAAAATCGGCGTCCCGTTCACAACCAGGACAGGCGTCTTGCCCAGCGGAGATATGGCAAGAAACCAGTCGGGCTTGTTCGAAAGATCGATGTGAGTTCTCTCGAACGTGACACCTTTCTCAGTGAGCGAGATCGCTGCGCGCTGCACATATGGGCAGAGCGCATGGCTAATGAGGTGGAGGCTCATGTTGTCTCTCCCTCCATCTGCACGTTGCCGGGCGCGAAGGAGGGGCTGAGGGCGAAACGGCCGTCGCCCAGAAGTCCTTGCACGACGGCAAGCAGCGTCAGATAGGCCGGGTATTCCCACCCGCCGTTCTCGTATCCGAACATCCAGCCGTTTCCTGAGTGAGCCCAGGTTGCTCCGGCCAAGATGGGCACGGTCGCCGACGCGACCCACCGAGCCTGTACGCCGAGGACCAAAAGGGCACCGGCAATCGCCTCGACTGCAAAGATCATATAGGCAAACCAGCCGGGCAGCCCGATCGAAACGAAGAACTGCGCCGTTCCGGGAAGTGTGAAAATGAAGAGCTTGAGAAACAGGCTGTGCGCCAGGAACATGATACCGAGTGCTATACGGAGCAGGAATATCCCAAATTCTGTGAGGTGCGATTGTGACATGATATGATCCCATATGTCGATGCATTTGCATCTATATATAGCGCGTCACATGCGACGTCAAGGTTGATGCACTTACATGTATATGATATGTGCTGGATATGAACGAGATTGACCATGCTACTGAGGCCGCCTGGACAGCCCTCATGACTAAAAGCCGCGTTTTGCTTGAGGCTGTCGAATCGTCTCTGAAATCGGCAGGATACCCGCCACTTGCATGGTATGACGCGCTTCTCGAACTCGAGAAGGCAGGCCCGGACGGACTCCGTCCATTCGAACTCAAAGACCGGATTTTGTTACCCCAATACGGTACATCGCGGTTGCTGGACCGCATGGTGAAAGCAGGGCTGGTGGACCGACGGAACTGCTCGGAAGATGGGCGAGGTCAAAACATTTCTATCTCTGAAAAGGGTAAATCTGTCAGGAGGGCGATGTGGCCGATCTATGAACGGGTTCTGTCGGAAAGGATCGGCGCAAAGCTGAAACCCAAAGACGCCGCTCAATTGGCCACGCTACTCTCAAGGCTCTGAAGTCTCGGTCGACTGACGCGAAACCTGTCTGTGACTTTCCACGCTAAGTGGCCCTGATTTTTTTCACGTTAATTGGCCGACAGTTGCCTATGTCGGTGTGCGAAGGGTGTTTCGGGCTGTTCCGACGTCCTTTCGCATCCAACAGACTTCTGCGTGATCGTTGATAAATCCCATGGCCTGCATGAATGCATATACGGTGGTCGGTCCCACGAATTTGAAGCCAAGCTTTCGTAGATCTTTGGACAGGGTCTCGGACGCTGGTGATTTGGACCGCATTTGTGGCAGTGCGTCGTCCTTGGCAGGTTCATATAGCCAGATGAATGCAGCGAAGGAGCCTTCCTCTTGGACGACCTCGAAAGTACGGCGAGCGTTGTTGATCACGGCTTCGATCTTGCCTCGATAGCGAACAATTCCTTCATCGGCAAGTAGGCGCTCAATGTCGTTGTCGTCAAAGTTCGCAACTCCCGAAAGTCGAACCCGGCGAAGGCAGCACGAAAATTCTCGCGCTTGGCCAGAATGGTGCGCCAGCTCAGCCCTGACTGGAAACTCCGGCGTGACGGCAGCCCATCGGCACCGTGGGCGTCCATCCGTTCCAATTACGGTTGCAGCATCAGGCCG
Source organism: Sagittula sp. P11 (assembly GCF_002814095.1). NCBI lineage: Bacteria > Pseudomonadati > Pseudomonadota > Alphaproteobacteria > Rhodobacterales > Roseobacteraceae > Sagittula > Sagittula sp. P11. The sequence continues at coordinate 106,273 of NZ_CP021915.1, read as the reverse complement.
CTGCAGCATAAACTTGAACAGAAACCGAACCAGATCCTCCGTTACGATACAGTCTCAGCTCTCCGAAAAACCCTGACGACGGACAATCGGCGACCGCACTGCTAAAGGCTAACATTACCGCTTGGCAGGTCTGAACCTGCTGGCGGCGATCTGGATACCGCGCGAGCCTACGGGAAACGGTTGGCCGAGGTCGCGAGCCGCTGGAACAGCTGATCCAGCTGTCTGAATAATCGGCCCGGCCGCCCGGATCGGATGTGCTGCGGCCGGGTTGCGCTCAGTCCGCGACCCCCGCCCGCCCGATCAGCGCCATGAGCGTTCCGGTCATCGTTGCGACGAGCTTTTCATCCTGGCCCTTCACGGCATAGGCACGCGCCTCGCATATGGTCAGCGTCCTGCCTGGTTTCACCACGTCAGCGACGAAGCGAAACCGTGCGCCGTCCGCCGGGTTGAGTAGGTTGATCTTGAATTCGGCCGTCAACACTGCCGCGTCCGCTGGCATCAGCGAAAAGGCCGCGTATCCGCAGGCGCTGTCCAGCGCTGTCGACACGATTCCGGCATGCAAAAACCCATGCTGCTGGGTCAGTGCAACCTGATGTGCCATTTCCAGAACGATGCGGCCGGGTAACAACTCGGCAATGCTGATCCCCAACGTGTTCATTGCCTTCTGGCGATCGAAACTGTTGCGCACGCGTGCGTCATAGTCGGGGTTTTTCGGTTTGAATTGTGTCATGGCGGGTCTTCCTCTTCGATTTCATTCGTCAATGACCAATCTTAGGCGGTCTTTGAGGCGCGTATCTTGTAGCAAAAGGTCAAAACGACGCGGAATAGACAGAGCGCGCAACGCGCCGGGCGGTTTGCCGGCGAAGATCCGGCAAGCGGCGGACAAGTGAGATTGATCGTAATATCCGGCGTCCAGCGCCAGATCGCTCAGCGGCAGGGTCTTTGACGCAAGCTGCCCGAGAGCCCGGCGAAAGCGTCGCAAGGTCGCAAGCCGCCGCCGCGACACGCCGGTTTCCGCCCGCACCTTTCGACGTTTGGTCCGGTCGCTGTAAGCTCCGGTTGGTGCGGCAAAGCGCAGGTCTCTCGCAAGGCCGTCAAGCACCGCGATGAGCGCAGGCAGGTCATCGTCCCCGGTCTGAATCCGGGCCAGTTCTGAGGCCAGCATGTCCAGCCCTGTGGAGTCGGGAAATCGCTGCGGTCGTGACGACAGTCGCAGCCCGGCCACGACACCCTGGAATGGCCTTGGGCGGGGCGAAAAATAGGGGCGCGGTTCTGCCAGCGATACGCGCCCGCCGCCGCTGTCGTCGCGCGTTACCGAAAGGGTAAAGAGGTCGGTTGCGAACCGCCCGCGTCCACCACCGCTCAGCACACCGGTATCGCGGAACACGAACAAATGGTCGATCTGTTTGGCCGCTTCCTCAGTCGGCGCCAGTTCGAGATAAAGCGGCGGCGCCATCAGGTTACTTGACGAAAGCATCCCGGTTCTCGGCGACGAAATCGGCAAATCGGCGCGCCGGGCGTCCCATCACATCGCTGACCGTGGTCTCGATGCCGGCAAGGTAGCCCTTGGGCGCGATGGAAGCCAATTCGACCATGGCTCTGGCGACCTCGTCCTGCATTCCGCCAGCCACCATGCCCGCCTTGGCATTTTCGGCCGACAGGGGTGCGCAGGTGACAGTGCGCCCGGTCACCCTGGACAGGAGGGCGGCGATATCTTCTCCGGTAAGAGCTTCGGGCCCGGTCAGACCAAGAGCCTTGCCTTCGTACCCCGGAGCGGTCAGCGCCTCGGCGGCGACATCCGCGATGTCGCGGGCGTCGACCCAGGCCACAGGGCCGCCCAGATCGTCGTAATAGACCCCATCTTTTGCAATATTGCCGGCCTGCCAGAGCAGGTTCTGCATGAAATAGGTCGGCTGGACGAAGGTCCAGTCAAGGCCGCTTTGCTTCAGCAGTTCCTGGGTTTCGGAATGCCATTTCCCAAATGTCAGCCCCGCCTTGGGCGAGGCGCCAAGCCCGGTGGCCACGACAACATGGCGCACCCCCGCGGTCTTGGCCGCCGCGATCACATTCGCCTTCCACTGACGCATGTCCAGATGGGCAGGCGTGACCAGGTATATCTTTTCTGCCCCGTCACAGGCCCGCGCCAGCGCGGCAGGGTCCGTGAAATTCGCAACGACCGCCTCGCATCCTTTGGCTTTTAGCGCATCGAGCCTGGAAGGGTCGCTGGTGACAGCACGCACGGTCGCGCCTTTTGCCATAAGCGTATCGACAAGAGGGGCGCCGGTGGTGCCCGTGGCTCCGAAAACAGTGATCATGGCTTTTCCTTTTGCAGGTCTGCGATGGGTTGAATGGTTTCCGGGTTGCTGATCGACGACAGATCGCCCGGATCTTCGCCCAGGAAGGCCGCGCGCACGATCCGGCGCATGGTTTTCATGCTGCGGGTCTTGGGCAGGGCCTCGACAAAGTGGATCTCGCGCGGGCGGAAGGGTTTCGAGACGATCTCTCCGACCCGATCCTTGAGCCGCTCCACAAGCTCTGCGTCAGGCGTGACGCCCTGGGCTGCCACACAGACGCAGACGACGGCCACGCCTTTGATATCGTCGGGTGCAGCAATGGCAGCGGCGTCCACCACCTCTCCGGTTTCGGTCAGGGCCGCCTCAATCTCGGGCGGGCCGATGCGTTTGCCGGCGATGTTCAGCGTGTCGTCGGACCGGCCCAGGATATACCATGTCCCGTCCGGATCGCAGCGCACCCAATCTCCGTGTCGCCACATGCCCGGGAAGGTGGACCAATAGGTTTCAAGGTAGCGCTCGCGGTCGCCCCGGATGGCCGGGGTCAAACCCAAAGGCGGTTGAGTCACCACCAGTTCCCCCACCTCGCCCGGCGCGGCTTCACTGCCGTTTTCCCGCAGCACCTTGGCGCCGACGCCAAGTGCCTGGGCCGAAAATCCGCCGGGCTTGATCTCGTGTAGCACGGTCGAGGTCAGGATCGCGCCAAAAAGCTCGGTCCCGCCCGAGATGTTCAGCGGCACGGCGCGGCGGCGGCAGATATGATCGAGCTGCCAGAGCCAGGCGTCGTCGGTCCAAGGTTCACCGGTCGAGGCGACAATCCGCAGGGGCGACAGGTCGTAGCCCGACAAAGTTTCCGTATCCTGCGTCATGAACTGCCGTATCAGAGTCGGGGCCACGCCGAGATGTGTGACCTCCATTTCGGACGCAAGACGCAGCAGCCTGAAGGGATCGCCGGACATTGATGGTGCGCCCTCGGCCAGTACCAGAGTCGAACCGGCCAAGAGCACCGACAATAGGGTGAGCGGTCCCATGACCCACCCCATGTCGGTCATCCAGAGGTGCCGGTCGTCCCGTTTCATGTCGAGACAAAGCAGGATATCGGCCGTGGCCTTCGCCTGCACGCCCAAATGGGTATGCACGACGCCCTTGGGCCGCCCGGTGGTGCCCGAAGTATAGGCGATCAGAAAGGTGTCTTCGGCCTTGACCGGAACGGCGGCAAACTCCGGACTGGCGCGGCCTATGGTTTCGCTCCAGTCCAGATCGCGGACCGGATCGGCCACTGCACCGCCGAACCGTCGCAGGCTGATAACGGTATGAACCGATGGTACGTCGGTCAAAGCCTGGGCAAGGGTCGCCTCCATCCAGACCGGCTTGCCTCGTCGGGGTGTGGCATCCGCTGTCAACACCGCTACGGCATCCGCATCGCTCAGGCGCGATACGATGGCATGGGGCGCAAAGCCGGAGAACAGCGGTACCGCAACCGCGCCCAGCCGCGCGATACCCAGAAGCGCGGCCTCGATTTCGGGGATCATCGGCATATAAATGCCCACCGCCTGACCCGGCATTACACCGCGCGCGGCAAGGGCCGAGGCGACGCGGGAGGCTTCGGCGGCAAGGTCGAAGTAGGTCCAGCGACGGCGGCTTCCGTCTTCACCGACCCAGTCGATTGCGGTCTTGTCGCCCAGGCCATCGGCAATTCGGGCGTCAAGACAGGTTTCTGTCAGATTCAACGTGCCTCCCACGGCCCATCTGATCGATTCGGGCCCTGTGGAGATATCTCGCAACCGGGTGTAAGGCTGCGCGAACCGCATGCCGGCATGGTCGATGATCCGGCCCCAGAACCATTCGGGCTCTTCGTTCGATAGGCCGACGAGCTCCTCGTAGCTGTCAATCTCACAGTCATTCAGAAAAGCGGTCAGCGTGCTTGTTCGCTGGATTTCAGAGCTTGGCTGAAACATTCGCAACCTTTCTACAATAAAAAGGGGCCGCACATAAGGCGCGGCCAGTCGAGGAGTAACTCTTGGCACGGTTTGGCAGCAGCGCCTTGTCTCCGTCGCAGCTGTCAGCGTTTCAACCGTGCATGGACAAGCCGCCCGAAACCGAAATCACCTGACCGGTGATGAATCCCGCGTCGTCGGACGACAGAAAACAGATGATGCCCGGGTAATCTGACGGCTGCGCCAGGCGCTTCATCGGAATCGCCCGCTTGAGACCCTCAGCGATCTTTTGACCGGCCTCGCCTTCGGCAACCTGCGCGAACAGAGGCGTGTCGGTCGGTCCGGGGGCGACCGCGTTCAATTGAATGCCATTGCGTGCAAGTTCGCGCGCCACGGTCTTGGTAAACGAGATGATGCCACCTTTGCAGGCCGAATACACAGCCTCGCCGGATGATCCGACGCGTCCGGCGTCGGACGCGATATTGACCACGCGGCCGCTGCCGTTCTTGACCATGCCCGGAAGCACCGCGTGATGCATGTTGAGCGGGCCATAAAGATTGATGTCGATGACCTTTTTCCAAAGATCGGCATCGGTATCGAGGAACGGTTTGATCACGTCCCAGCCGGCGTTGTTCACCAGCACGTCAATCGGGCCTCCGGCCTCGAACGCGGCCACTGCCATGTCGACCTGAGAACGATCGGTGATGTCCGCTTTGAAGGCCTGGGCCTTTCCACCCGCGTCGATGATCAGTCGGACAGTTTCATCCGCCCCATCCTTGTTCAGATCGAAAACGGCAACTTCGGCGCCCTCTGCGCCGAACCGTTCGCAAACCGCTCGGCCGATGCCGCTCCCACCGCCGGTCACGACGACCCGTTTTCCACTCAATCCTCGCATGTGGAGGTCCTCCTCTTCCGATGCACCTTGAAAAGAGTTGATTCGACACTCTCTCGGATGTATTCTAACGTCTGTTAGATTTATTGCAATGGACAGCCACAGGGCCAACAAGTATCGACAATGGATGGCACGACAGAGTGAAGATACCAAGATAGTGTATGACGATCTAAGCAAGTCGGAGAGGACCCGCGAAGCCATACTCGCTGCGGCCGCGCGACTTTTTCGGTATCAAGGTTATCATGCAACGACGATGCGCGACATCGCGCAGGAAGCCCGCATTGAGGCCGGCAGCATTTATTACCATTTTCAATCCAAGGACCAAATTCTGAGCGAAGTTCTCGAAATTGGCGTCCGTCAACTATATCAGACGGTCAGTGAAATCGTTCGGCCGGCACCGACAAGTTCGGAGGATTTTCGCAAGACTTTCGGAACCCTGATTGAAACACACCTTACCTATCTGTTGACCGACAGTGACTTTACGTCAGCTAATATTCGGAACTATCCGATGTTGTCGGACGAAACACGCGCCCCGCATCGCGAATTGCGTGCATCATATGCAGGTGCCTGGGGCAAATTCCTGAATGACGCCAAACGCGCCGGCCACCTTCGAAGTGACATATCCACTGCTGTGATCCGCCAGTTCATCCTGAGTGCCATGAACTGGACCGTGGAATGGTACGATGTCGACAAGTATCCGGTGCGCATCCTCGCGGAACGAATGAGTAAGCTGATACTTGACGGAATGTGTTTGCATGACAGTGCTGATACAGAAGGCTTGAAGCTGTGTCCCGCCACTCCCGTCAAAACTCCGGACCCTGGCAGCAAGGCGGCTAAGACCCGTGCAGAAATACTAACGGCCGCAGCGCGCGTTCTGAGGGACAATGGCTACAAGGCGACGACTCTGAGAAAGGTCGCGGACAATGCTGGCTTGAAAGCGGGCAGCGTCTATTACCACTTCAATTCCAAGGACGCGATCGTTGACGAAGTGCTGAACGCCGGACTAAAGGACCTGCTATCAGGTGTCGAAGCCGCCGTTCGGCAATTCGATGCCCCCTACGATCATCACGCCAGGATAGCGACCGCAATCTGGACGCACCTGGATTTCCTCTTCAAGGCAAGCGAATTTACCTCGGCGAACATCCGAAGTTATGGAATGCTCCCCAATCATTTCAGGGAGAGGCACAGGGGTATTCGCCATGAGTATGGAAAACTCTGGGATTGGATACTCCGTGAAGCTCAGGACGACGGTGCCATACGGTCGGATATCAAGATCGTCCCCTTGCGCCAGGTGATGTTGGGTGCCTTAAACTGGACGGTGGAATGGTTCGACCCGAACAAGGCAGGAGTGGAAGGATATCTATCACTGCCTGAATTCTCCAGCATGCTCATCAATCTGTTACTGGAAGGCATTTGTAACCGGGAAGCGGCCCCGTCCACAGGACAAGGTAGCCCTGAAAGCGGTTGCCCCGGTCAGACCAGAAGGAAGTGATACAGCCCTTCGGCAACCGCCTTTTCCCGATCCGTCTGCCAGCTGAGCACGCTGACGCTTGCCATCCGCTTGCCTTTGCGCGTGACGTTAGCGCGGGCAAAAAGCGGTCCCTTCACACCGGGTCTGAGGTAATCGACGGTCAGGTTGATCGGCTTGGCCGGAACGTCGGCGAAATCGGGCTGTACCGCGATGGCGGCAGTGGCCTCCATAAAACTCGCGATTATGCCGCCATGGTAGTACTCCATGATCGGGTTACCGATATGGCGGTCATCAAAGGTCATTTCCGCCTCAGCATGGAGACTGTCTAGACTTCTGACCTCAAAGTTGAGAAATCGGAAGAACGGCACCCGGGATACATTGGCATTGACAGTTTGCACGTCCATCACGAGGTTTTTCCTTTTGTCATTGCGTCAAACAGGCTGGTTTCGCCGCGCGTCAATGCAAACGAGGCGGTTCCCCTGGCTATTTCAGCATCCTCATGGCCCGCGAACCAGACGCTGCCGGAATTGAAGGCGATGTGACGGGTCTTGCGAAAACAATGCGCTTGAACGATGACATCCGCGCGCGAACGGGCCGGGCGCAGGTAATCAACTCTGAGGTCAAGAGTGGCCATGGTACTGACGCCTTCGATGGCAACAAAGTTCGCCAGTCCAAAGACACTGTCCAGAAGTGCCGTCAGGATACCACCGTGGAGCAGTGATTGTTCCGCATCGACGCAAAAGTCCGGATTGAACGGCATCCGAACCCGAACACCTTCGGTCGAGACCTCTTCGATCTCAAGCGCCATATGCGTTATCAGACCCTTGCCGCGCGCATTCCACATCTGCGCGATTTGCTCCATCTTCTTTTGGGTGATGTCTGACATGCGATCTTTCCTTTAACGCCCCGTGAAATTGGGTTTTCGTTTTTCGACGAACGCAGCAACCGCCTCGTGGTGGTCTTCGGTCTGATGCATGAGCGCCTGATAGGCCGCCGCGGAATTCAGGAAATCCGGCAGGTCCATCCGTTCGGCATTGCGCATCAGACGCTTGGCGACCCGCACCGCGCGCGGTGGTTTCGCGGCGATGACAGCGGCCCGTTCGCGGGCCCGTTCCATCAATTTTTCATGAGGCACAAGTTCAAGCACCATACCAAGCTCCAGCGCTTCCTTGGCCTCGACCATGCGCCCTGAGAAGGTCAGATCGGCGGCCTTCTGGTGGCCCAGACGACGCAACAGGAACCAGCTGCCCGCATCGCCCGGAATGATTCCGAGATTCAGAAACACCTCGCCGAACCTTGCTTTTTCCGAAGCGATGCGCATGTCGCACATCATGGTCAGGTCGCACCCCGCGCCCACCGCCGGGCCGTTGACTGCGGCGATGGTCGGAATATCCATGTTGTAGAGCGCAAGCGGCAGCCGCTGCACCCCATCAACATAGCTCTGCGCCGCCGCCAGCGGCTCCTTGCGGAACACACTGTCGGGATCGTTCATCTCCTTGATGTCCCCGCCGGCACAAAAGGCCGGGTCGGCCCCGGTCAGAATCATCACGCTGACCTGCGGATCGGCCTGCACCTTGGCGAAGGTCTCCAGAAGGGCAGCGATCATGTCGTTCCCGGTAACCGGATTGCGACGCTCGGGGTCGTTCAGCGTTACCGTGGCGATCCTGTCGGAAATCTCCAGAAGGACTGGGTGTTTACTCATTCTTGCCATCTCCCCGTTCGCGTTTCTCGAACATCGCGGGGTTGATCATGTCCCGCGCGTCATGACCCATGTGCAGGGTCTCACCGCCGTCTACATAGATGTCCTCGCCGGTAATGAAACCGCCAAGTTTCGAAGCCAGGAATATGATCGTGCCTGCGATGTCCTCGGCCGCGCCCATCCGGTTCAGGACCGAACGGTTCAGCTTTTTCCACTGTTCCGGCGGAATGGGATAGCGGCCAAGCGCATCGGTCTTGATCGTGCCCGGTGCAACGCAGTTCAGCCGGATGCCGTACTCGCCCCATTCGGCGGCCAGCGTTTTCATCATGCCCGTCACACCGGCGCGGGCCGCGACGGTGTGTGTAAAGCCGGTGAGCGCGGTGCGCGCCGAGATGGCGGTGACAAACACAACCGATCCACCATTTTCGTACATGAAATGATCGGCAGCGGCGCGGGTCATTTGCCAAGACCCGATCAGGTTGTTGCGGATCACAGCTTCAAAGCCCTTGTTGGTGATATCGCGGGCGGCCGCGATATACTGACCGCCGGCATTGTTCACCAAAACATCCAACTGCCCATAGTGGTCCTTGATCCGCCCCATCGCAGTTTCGATACTGTCTTCGTCGCGGGTGTCTCCGGGCACGACAAAGGCCTCGCCCCCCGCCGCCCGGATCATTTCGGCGGTCTCTTCCAGCGGCTCTTCGCGGCGCGCGAACAGCGCAAGCCTGGCCCCGCAAGCGGCCATTTCGATCGCCGTCGCCCGGCCCATTCCAGATCCGGATCCCGTAACCAGGGCAACCTGGCCCGCCATGAGATCCGACGCGTAACGCCTTGATTTCGCTTCGCTCATGTTCCGCCCCTAGTTCTTCAGCAATTCGCCAGAGATGATGAGTTTGCGAACCTCTTGGGTGCCTGCGCCGACCTCAAGTACGCGACCGGTCCGGTACAGCCGGTTCACTTCTGTATCACGCATGTAACCCGAGCCGCCGTGAATCTGGACGGCCCTGTCGAGCACGAAGGATGTCGCCTCAGCGGCCTTGTAGATCGCCGCAGCGGTAAGCTTGTGGATTTCGCCGCGCCCGCCTTCGCCCTCTTCGAGGCCCTCACACATGGCTGCGGTGCGCAAGGACAGGCTGCGCGCGGCCTCGATCTGCGTATACATGTCGGCCAGCATCGCCTGAACCATCTGAAAACTGGCGATCGGTTTGCCGAATTGCTGGCGTGTCTTGGCATAATCGATGGAAATATCCAGCGCCCGCTGCGCAATGCCCAAGGCGTTGAAACAGACGATGGCACGTTCCAGATCAAGTCCGGACATGGTAACGGCAACCCCGCCATCCAGCTTGCCGACCATGTTTCTGGCCGGAACACGGCAATCTTCGAATACCAGTTCGCCCGTCGGCGAGCCGCGGAATCCCATCTTGTTGAGCTTCTGTGCCACCTTGAAACCGGGCGTGTCGGTTTCCACGATAAAGGCGGAAATGCCCTTGGCGCCCTTTTCCGGCGAAGTCTTCGCATAGACAAGGACCAGATCGGCAATCGGCCCATTGGTGATGTAGATCTTGGCGCCGTTCAGGATGTAGTCGTCACCATCTTGTTTGGCCGTGGTCCGCATCGAGCCAAGCGCATCAGACCCCGCGCCGGGTTCGGTCAGACCCAGGGCGCCGATCAGCGTGCCATTGCAAAGCCCCGGCAGATACTTGCGGCGCAGATCGTCATTGGCGTTGCGGTAGATATTGTTGACGCACAAGTTGTCATGGGCCACATGGGTCAGCCCGATGGCCGCGGAGGCGCGCGACAGCTCTTCGGTGATGATGCAGGCCGAGGTGAAATCCAGCCCCGCGCCGCCGAATTCCGGCGGCACGTTCAGGCCCAGATAGCCCATTTCGCCCAGCTTTGGAAAAACCGAAGGGGGTAAATCGTCGGTGTCGTCCATTTCCGCGTTCAGATGGTGGAACTCGGACATGAAGAACTTACCAGCCTGATCGGCCAGCGCCTGCTGTTCGTCCGTCATGAAATGGCTCGGCAGAGCGGTATCGTTGCGCAGTTGCTTGTTCATGGTCTCGTCTCCCTCAGGCGCGCAAAAGTTCTTCGGCAATGATGATCTTGCGGACTTCGCTTGTTCCAGCGCCGATCTCCAACAGCTTGTTGGCGCGGTAGAGCCGGTTGATTTCGGTGTCCTGCATGTAGCCGGAGCCACCATGTATATGGCAGGCTTCGGTGACCGCCTTGTTGAATGCCTCGCCTGCGTAAAGACAGGCCGCCGCGGTCAGCTTGTGGATTTCGCCACGGCCCCCGGCGCCTTTCGGCAGGCCCGTACAGGCGGCCAGCGCCCGATACCCGAAGGCGCGTGCCGTTTCGACCTCGGTGTAGATCTCGGCCAGTTTCGACTGCATCATCTGGAAACTTGCAATTGGCTTGCCGAACTGTTCGCGAATCTTGGCGTATTCCAGCCCCAGTTCCAGCGCGCGTTCGGCCATGCCGACACAGACCGATGCGACCATGGCGCGTTCCAGATCCAGTCCGCTCATTACCACCGAAACGCCGGTGTTTTCCTGTCCAACCATGGCGGATGCGGGTACGCGGCAATCCTCAAACACCAGTTCTCCGGTTGGCGAGCCGCGGAAGCCCATCTTGTCAAGCTTTTGCGCCACCTTGAAACCAGGATTGTCCGTCTCGATGATGAAAGCAGAAATGCCCTTGGCGCCCTTCGATTTGTCGGTCTTGGCATAAAGCAGGATCACATCGGCAATCGGCCCGTTGGTGATGTAGATCTTCGAGCCGTTGATGATATAGTCGTCGCCGTCGCGGCGCGCGGTGGTCGCCATGGACCCAAGCGCATCTGACCCCGCGCCCGGCTCTGTCAAACCCAGAGCACCAACCAAGTCGCCCGAGCATAGGCCGGGCACATATTTCTTGACCTGCTCCTCCGAGCCGTTGCGTAGAAGGTTGTTCAGGCACAGGTTGTCATGTGCGCCATGTGACAGTCCCACGGCAGGGTTCCATTTTGATATCACCTCAGAGACCAGCGCCTGGGTAAATTCATTCTGTCCGGAGCCACCCAGCTCCTCGGGCGCGGTGATGCCCAGAAGGCCCAGTTCGCCCATCTGCTTGAACAGATCGTCGGGCCACCACTCCTCTTCGTCCATGCGCGCCTGTAGCGGATGCAGCACCTCGCGCGATACTCGATCCACGTGATCGACAATCTGGCGCTGCTCATCGGTCAACGAATAGTTTGCCCTGATGGCCTTCAGATCAGCCGCGAGAGCCTCACTTTGAGTCGTCATATCATCCTCCCGAAAAATGTCGTCCGCCGTGTTGACCAAAATCAAACACATGTTAGAAAATAGATCAAGCCAAGCTTTTGACGACCTGACGTAAGAAAGCGCGGTGTCCTAAATACAGGGGGGAGCTTCGGAAATGACTGAGAGCGTTGTTCAATCGCAGGCGCTCGGCAAAGAAGTGCGTATCACGATTCGACGTCCTGATAATCGAAATGCCCTCAACCGTGAGGTCGCAGACGGGATCATTGCCGCCGTATGTGCTGCCGAGAGGGACAGCGATTGTCGCGTGATCGTTCTGACCGGCGAGGGCGAGCGCGCCTTCTGTGCCGGGGGCGACATCAAGGCGGGGGCGGATGGCGGCCCGTTTGTTCAGGATCCGGCGGACCCGGATCATTTTGCCGGAAGGTTGTTCGAGACGATACAGGCGTGCCGAAAGCCAACGATCGCGCGCATCAATGGCATCGCGATGGGGGCGGGGGCGGGCATCATCTGTGCCTGCGATCTGGCTGTGATGGTGGATCATGCCCGCATCGGAACGCCGGAAGTGAAGGTAGGTCTGTTTCCCATGACGATCGTGCCACCCATGATGCGCGTGCTGCCCCGGCGGAGGCTGATGGAGATGTTCATCACCGGCGTTCCTCTGACGGCCGAGGAAGCCCTGCAGTTCAATCTGGTCAACTATGTGACCGATGCCGCGGGGTTGGACGACAAGGTTGCAGAACTGGTTGCCCAGATTGCTGCGCAATCGCCGAGCGCGATCCGGCTGGGAAAATACGCCTGTCACGCGATGGAGGACATGACCTATCCGCAGCAGATGCGGTTTGCAGAAACACTGTTACCGCGAGTAGCACAGACCGAAGACGCGCGCGAAGGCTTTGATGCCTTTATTGAGAAGCGCAAACCTGAATGGACGGGCCGCTGATCAAACGGGGAGGAGAGGAATATGTCGGAACGAAAGCTGCGCATCGGATGCGCGTCGGGCTTCTGGGGCGATACGCCGGAAGCGATCGGTCAACTGGTCTCAAAGGCCGAGATCGACTATCTGGTGTTTGACTATCTGGCGGAGGTGACAATGTCGCTGATGGCGCGGGCCCGCGCCAAAGCGCCCGAGTCGGGCTATGCGCCGGACTTCGTCAAGGCGCTGGCACCCTGGTTGCCGGATATCAAGGCAAAAGGGATCAAGGTCGTTGCCAATGCAGGGGGCGTGAACCCGCGTGGCTGCCGCGATGCGCTTGCCAAAGCCGCCGCCCAGGCCGGAATCGATCTGTCCATCGGAGTCGTGCTAGGCGATGACCTGTTGCCCAGGGCCGATGAAATTCGCAAAAACGGTCAGACGGAAATGTTCTCGGGTGTCGCATTTCCAGATGATATCTGGAGCATGAATGCCTATCTGGGTGCCCGCCCCATCGCTGCCGCGCTGGATGCCGGGGCCGACATCGTGATCACCGGACGCTGCGCCGACAGCGCGGTCGCGCTTGGTCCCCTGATGCATGAATACGGCTGGGGCGACGATGACTGGGACAAGCTCAGCCAGGGATCGCTGGCCGGCCACCTGATCGAATGCGGCCCCCAGGGAACCGGCGGCAACTTCACCGACTGGCAGGACGTGCCGGGTTGGGACAATATGGGCATGCCCATCGTCGAGGTGTCCGAAGACGGCAGTTTCATCATGACCAAGACGCCTGACACCGGCGGGCTGGTCGTGCCCGGGTCAGTCGGAGAGCAGATGCTCTATGAAATCGGGGACCCGCGCGCCTACCTGTTGCCCGACGTGATCTGCGACTGGTCCGGGGTCACCCTGGAACAGGTCGGACCCGACCGGGTGCTGGTCAAGGGCGGCAGGGGGCTTGGGCGCACCGACAGCTACAAGGTGTCGGCGACCCATGCCGATGGCTGGCGCGCGGTCTCTACCCTGACACTGGCTGCGATTGACGCACCCGCCAAGGCCGAACGTGTGGCCGAGGCGATCCTGACCCGCTGTCGCCGGATTTTCCGCGACCGCAACATGGGAGATTTCCGGCAGGTCAGCGTCGAGGTGCTGGGGGCCGAGGCGGCCTATGGCGCAAATGCGCGCGCCCGGACCCGCGAGGTGGTGCTCAAGATCGGCGCGGTCCATGACGATCGCGCCGCGCTGAACATTTTTGCCGGCGAAATCGCACCGATGGCGATTTCGACCGCGCAGGGTCTGACCGGGTTCTTCGCCGGACGGCCAAAGGTGCAGCCGGTGGTCCGTCTATTTTCCTTCCTTCAGAGCAAGGCCGAAACCCCCGTCGCGGTCGAGGTCGACGGCAAGGATGTGCCCGTGAGCGTGGCCACTACGCCAGTCCACCTTGATCCGCCTGCCGCACCGCCCGCAGATAGCCGCGAGCCCGGTCCGGACGTTGTCAAGGTCCGCCTCGTCGATTTGGCCTGGGGCCGCTCGGGCGACAAGGGGGACATCGCCAATATCGGCATCCTCGCGCGCAAGCCGGACTACCTGCCATATATCCGCTCGGCTCTCAGCGAAGAGGTGGTGAAGGACTATTTCTCCCATGTCTGCGACGGCAGGGTAGAACGGTTCGACTTGCCTGGAAGCCATTCGCTGAATTTCCTGTTGCATGAATCGCTTGGCGGTGGCGGCATCGCCTCGGTCCGCATAGACCCGCAGGGCAAAGGGTTCGCGCAGATGCTGCTTGATATCGAAATTCCCGTGCCAGCCGATCTGGCCGCACGTGACGGACTGAATGCCGCGGCCCGGAACTAAGAGGACGACACCATGACCATTTCGAAACTCCTGGTCGCCAATCGGGGCGAGATCGCGGCGCGCGTGTTGCGCACCGCTAAGGCCCGCGGGCTTGCGACTGCCGTGTTGCGTCATGTCGCCGAGCAAGAGGGGCCGGCGCATCTGATCGCAGATGAGGTCGTGATGATCGAGGGCCCGACGCCCGTGGCCGCCTATCTCGATATTCCTCAGATCGTCGAAGCCGCCAAAGGGATCGGCGCGGACGCGGTTCATCCCGGCTATGGCTTTCTGTCAGAGAATGCCGGTTTTGTCGCGGCGCTGGAAAAAGCCGGAGTGACCTTTGTCGGCCCGACGTCCGAGGTCATCGACCTGATGGGGGACAAGGTCCGCGCCCGCGCCTTTGTCGAGGAACGCGGGTTTCCCGTCGCCCCCTCGGCCATCGAGGATGATGATCCGGCGAACTTTGTCGAACGCGCCCGCGCCGTTGGCTATCCGCTGCTCATCAAGCCCTCGGCCGGCGGTGGCGGCAAGGGCATGCGCGTCGTACGCGAGGACAGCACGCTGGAGACCGAAATCGAAACCGCACGCCGCGAAGGCGAGCGGTATTTCGGTGACGGGCGGCTGTTCGTCGAGCGCTATATTGAAAGTCCGCGCCATATCGAGGTGCAGGTGATGGGCGACGGGCAGGGTAAAGTGGTCCATTTCTGGGAACGCGAATGTTCGATCCAGCGCCGGTTCCAGAAGATTATCGAGGAAACGCCGTCACCGGCGCTGACTCCCGAACAACGGGACGAGATCTGCGAAACCGCCGCAGGTATTGCCAGCGCCGTCAACTATCGCGGGGCTGGGACCGTCGAATTCATCTATGCGCAGGACGGGACCTTTTACTTCCTGGAAATGAACACCCGCCTTCAGGTCGAACATCCGGTGACCGAGATGGTGACCGGCTTCGATCTGGTTGCTGAGCAACTGCGTGTCGCGGCGGGCGACGGGCTGAGCGCCGTGCAGGCGGATATTCCTCAAACCGGGCATTCGATCGAGCTGCGCATCTGTGCTGAGGATGCGACGGTCGATTTTCGCCCCGCGGTCGGCGATATCCTGCTGCTGGACGAACCCACTGGGCCCGGCGTGCGGGTGGACAGCGGCATTCTGGACGGTGGCAAGGTAACGACCGACTTTGATCCGATGTTGTCCAAGCTGATCGTGCATGGCCAGGATCGCGCGCAGGCGATCGCCCGTGCCCGGCAAGCGGTGCAAAACTATGTGGTCCTCGGGGTGACGACCAACACCGGTTACCTGGATGCGATCCTAGCTCATCCGGATTTCGCCTCGGGGGAAGTTTCAACCGGGTTCCTGGCGGAACAATCCGAAACGCTGACTGCAACGGGCGAAGATGTCACTGACCTGCTGATGGCGGCGGCAGCCCTATCGGACGAGCGGCTGGTGATTGAGGTCATGCAGATACCGGAAATGTACCGCAAGATGGGCGGGTGGAGAAACTGATGCAACGGATTTTTCAAATCGACGGAGAAGAGACAGATTGCTGGCTGGGTCATGATGGCAGCCGGTTCGTGCTTCATACCCCCACTCGCGCTGTTGCCTGCCAATTGGACCCGACGGGTCTGCCGGGCGGGTATACGTTGCGGGCCAAGGGTGTTGTGCGCGAACTGCGACTGGCAGTGGGGCCGGAAGCAACTTTTGTGCACATGAACGGCCGGACCTACGAAGTCGGACGGGTTGATCCCGCCGAACGCCTGGCCGGCAGCGACGGTGGCGCGAGCGACGACCGATTGGTGGCGCCCATGCCGGGTGTCGTGGTGTCGGTTGCGGTCAAACCCGGCGATGCGGTTAAGGAAGGCCAGCCGCTTTTGGTGATCGAAAGCATGAAGTTGGAAACCACACTGGTGGCGCCGCGCAGCGGGGTTGTTGCCGAAATGCCATTCGCCGTAGGCGACAGTTTTGGTCTGAAAGACATCCTAGCCCAATTGGCCCCGGAGGAGGAGTGACAATGCGCAGGATTGAAAGTCAGATCGACACCAATGCCGCCGACTACAAGGCAAATTATGCCGCCATGTCTGAACGGCTTAAGGAATTCCACGCCCGCCAGCACGCGGCGCGTTTCGAACGCCCCCAGCGCGATATCGACCGCCTTGCCCGCCAGAACAAGCTGGGCGTTCGCGAGCGACTGAAACTACTACTGGACCCCGGCACGCCCTTTTTGGAGTTTTCCACACTTGCCGCTTGTCGCGAATACGACGGCACCGTGCCCGGCGCCGCTGTGGTGACAGGCATCGGTATAGTGCAAGGTCGCGAGGTCGCCATCCACGCCAACGACGCCAGCGTCAAGGGCGGCGCCTGGTATCCCCATACCGTGAAAAAGATCGTGCGGCTTCTGGATGTCGCGCTGGAAAACCGACTGCCGGTCATCCATATTTGCGACAGCGCGGGTGGTTTCCTGCCGCTTCAGCACGGCGTCTTTCCCGACCGGTATCTGGGCGGACGGGTGTTCCGCAACCAAGTCAAGCTGAGCCAGGCCAATATCCCGCAGATTGCCGTGGTCGGCGGACACTGCACGGCTGGTGGCGCCTATGTGCCGACCCTGAGCGACTACAACATCATCATCGAAGGTACAGGGGCGATTTTCCTTGGCGGCCCTCCGCTGGTCAAAGCGGCCACCGGCGAGGAGGTCGGCGTTCAGGAACTGGGCGGGGCGGTCATGCACACCTCGGTTTCGGGCACGGGCGACTATCGCGCCGCGACCGAACAGCACGCCTTTTCACTGGCGCGCGAAATTGTCAGCCAGTGGAAACGTATGCCAAAAACAATCATCGAAACCGCGTCCTATGAAGAGCCTTTCTATGACCCGAAGGAACTTTACGGGATCATTCCAAAGGACCGGAAAACCCAGTTCGACATGCGCGAGGTTCTGGCCCGGATCGTGGACGGCTCACGCTTTCACGAATACCAGCCGGACTATGGCACCACGATGGTTTGCGGTTTTGCCCATATCTGGGGTTACAAGGTCGGCATCCTTGCCAACAATGGGGTTTTGTTCAACGACAGTTCGCTCAAGGCGGCGCATTTCATGCAGCTTTGCAATCAGAACCGGACGCCCCTGGTCTTCTTCCAGAACATCACCGGCTACATGGTCGGCCGCGAATATGAAGAGCGCGGCATCGCCAAGGACGGCGCCAAGATGCTGATGGCGCAGGGCGGCTCGGTCGTGCCGAAGTTCACAGTGATCGCCAATGCCTCTTACGGGGCCGGTAATTACGGCATGTGTGGGCGGGCCTGGGATGCGCGCACGCTGTTCATGTGGCCCCAGGCCGAAATCGGCGTGATGGGCGCGGATCAGGCCGCCAACACCATGGCGGACGTCAAGATCCGGCAGCTTCAGCGTGAAGGCAAAGAGCTGACCGAAGAGGAAATCGCCGCCATCCGAGAGCCTGTGCTGGAAAAGTACAAAAGGGATGTCGAGGCCTATACCTCGACCTCGGAATTGTGGGACGATGGCATTCTTGACCCGGCAGACACTCGCAACGCGCTTGGAATATCTATATCCGCCTCGCTAAATGCACCGATCGACGATCCGCACTACGGGATCTTCCGTCTGTAACGGCTTGAGGGGCTCGGGCGATACACCGGGAAACGGTCGTGTCGCCCGTTTTCAGATAGGTCCTGCCGCTTCGGGCCGCTTCTTAAACCCGCCCCGGTCCGGTGCCTGGAGAGGTCAGGACGATGTCCGCCGCGCCTCCTGAATGGAGACGACGTCAGAGGCCACCATCCCGGGCCGGTCTGCCTCGACCGTCTTCAGCGGCTCGACCGGCATCAATCCGGCCAGACAGTCGCGCGCAAGTTGCTGGTATTCCGCGGTGCCGCGTGTTTTCCACGCGACTTCTTTCTCGCTGACCTCCCGGATCACCTTTGCCGGCGAACCGACCACCATCGAACGGGGCGGAATCACAGTTTCGCCGCGCAAAAACGCCTGCGCGCCGACAATCGATTCCGCGCCAAGATCTACACCATCCATTATGACGGCATTCATCCCGACCAGAGCGTTCCGGCCAATTGTGCAGCCGTGCAGGATCGCGCCATGGCCGATGTGACCGTCGGTTTCCACGACGGCGTCGCGGCCGGGAAAGGAATGGATGATGCAGTTATCCTGTACATTGGCGCCGTCACCGATCACGATTCTGCCGAAATCGCCCCGCAGGCTTGCGCCGGGTCCGATGTAGCATCCATGACCCAAGATGACATTTCCGATCAGAACGGCCTGAGGATGGACATATGTATCATCGGGAACAACGGGTATAAACCCTTTGAATTCATAGCAATGCGCCATTTTTCTTGCCCTTTCGTAGTCTGTAAACCAATGGTCGCGAAATCCAGACATCCCAAATGCATCATTCGCTGTGTCAGGCCATGGTCAGACTCAGAGGTCTGGACCGAAAATTGCCCGGACTTCCGAGACAGGCAGCGCGAACAACCAAACATATGTTAGAAACTTCGACAAGCACCATACTCCACAGTGTGATCGTGTTGACAGGTCCGCGTGGCGTCATGTAAATTCTAACAAACGGTAGAAAATGCAATGGCACTTGTATAATGCAGGCCAGTCCAAACCTGAGAGAGAGAAATGTCAGATAAAGCCTATGTCGTCGGCGTCGGGATGGTCCCGTTCCAGAAGCCGGGGAAATCCGAGAGCTACGATGTGATGGCAACCGCGGCGACCCGTTCCGCTCTGGCCGACGCGGGTCTGGACTACGACAAAATCCAACAGGCCTATGTGGGCTATGTCTATGGCGACAGCACTTGCGGCCAGCGCGCCCTGTACCATGTTGGAATGACCGGCATCCCGGTTCTGAATGTGAACAACAACTGCTCGACGGGGTCGTCCGCCCTGTTCCTGGCGCGTCAGGCCGTGGAAAGCGGCGCGGTGGAATGTGCTCTGGCGCTTGGGTTCGAGCAGATGCAGCCCGGCGCAATCGGTGCGATGTTCCATGACCGGGTCAGCCCGTTTGCAGCTTTCGACGCAGAAACCGACGATCTGGTTGGCAGTGCCGAGATCCCGCTGGCACTGCGGTACTTCGGCGGTGCGGGCAAGGCGCATATGGATGAGTTCGGCACGCCCCTTGAGACCTTCGCAAAGATCCGCGCCAAGGCCAGCCGGCATGCGGCCAAAAATCCGGTGGCCCTGTTCCGGCAGGAAGTCACCGCCGAGGATGTCATGGCGGCCCAGGTCGTCTGGCCGGGCGTGATGACCAAGCTCATGGCCTGCCCGCCAACCTGTGGCGCAGCGGCGGCAATTATCTGTTCCAAGGAATTCGCCGACAAGCACGGACTCGACAGTTCCGTTCGGATCGCGGCGCAGGCAATGACAACGGACGGCCCGGAAACTTTCGGAGCCCATGACATGCGCGAAGTGGTCGGCTTTTCGATGGCCAAGCGCGCCGCCGATCAGGTCTACGAGGCCGCCGGCATCGGGCCCGAGGACGTGGATGTGGTCGAACTGCACGACTGTTTCGCTCACAACGAGCTTATCACCTATGAGGCGCTTGGCCTTTGCGGTCGCGGCGAAGCGGCGAAGTTTGTCGATGATGGCGACAACACCTATGGCGGCAAGTACGTGACCAACCCGTCTGGCGGTCTGTTGTCCAAAGGGCATCCTCTGGGCGCGACCGGACTTGCGCAATGCACTGAGCTTGTTCAGCAACTTCGCGGCCAGGCCGATGCTCGGCAGGTCGATGGCGCGCGACTGGCGCTTCAGCACAACCTTGGCCTCGGCGGGGCCTGCGTCGCCACGCTTTATGAAAAAGCCTGATAGCGCCCTTCGGGAGGAATTAATATGACTGGAAAACTCGACGGGCGCGTGGCGCTGGTCACGGGCTCGGGCCGGGGCATTGGCCGCGAAATCGCTCTCAAACTCGCGTCGGAAGGGGCCCGGCTGGTGATCAACGATCTGGACGCCGATCCGGCCAATGAAACCGCCGAGGCGTTGCGCGCAATGGGAGCTGAGGCCGTGGTCTGTGCCGGCAGCGTCACCGAAGACGGATTTGCCGAACGGTTCATCAAGACCGGTATGGACAGCTTTGGCGGGCTGGACATCATCGTGAACAATGCGGGCTATACCTGGGACAGCGTCGTTCAGAAAATGACCGACGAACAGTGGCAGGCGATCATCGACGTTCACCTGACGGCCCCCTTCAGGATCCTGCGCGCCGCGCAGCCGGTGATCAGCGCCAAGGCAAAGGAAGAGGCCGCCGCCGGACATGAAGTGTTCCGCAAGGTGGTCAACATCTCGTCAATCGCGGGCACTGGCGGGAATGCCGGCCAGATCAACTATTCCGCCGCCAAGGCCGGCATCCTGGGTGTCACCCGGACGATGGCCAAGGAATGGGGCCGCTACAAGGTCAACGTCAACGCCGTCGCCTTCGGCCCGATCCGCACCCGCCTGACTGAAGGTAGCGCTGATGGCAACAGCACAATCAAGGTCGACGAAAAAGAGATCAAGGTCGGCGTGAATCCCGATCTCCTGTCCCAGATGGAGCGCATGATCCCGCTGGGCCGGGTCGGCACTCCGGAAGAAGCTGCCGGTGCCGTCTATCTGTTCTGTGCGCCGGAATCGAACTTCATTTCGGGGCAGCACGTCATATGTGGCGGCGGTTTCGTGATCTAAAGCATTTGCCCGGAGCCGATAACGGGGTCCGGGCAAGCACATTGTTGTCTGGGCGGCCTCTTGGCGGTCGCCCATGCGGAATTTCCCGCAAACTCCAATCGGGCACGATTAAGACGATTGACTCACTTGCGCTATTGACCTAACAGGCGTTAGTTAGGCGCTGAGGCGAAACGAAGGTCTATGGCACAAAGCACTGCAAGCAAAGTCAACGAGACATCGCGCAGCGCGGTCGGACGGGACGGGGTGCTGGACATTGCCGCGCGGCTTTTCCGCGAACAAGGCTACGGGTCCGTTTCGCTCCGAAAAATTGCCGAGGCCGCCGGGATCAAGGCGGGTAGCATATACTATCATTTCGGTTCCAAGGACGAGATCGTCGCGGCCGTTCTTGATGCAGGGATTCGGGTCGTTCACGCGAGTATGAGAGACGCCATCACCGACCTGCCAGCCGATACCGATGGCGAAACGATCCTGCGCTCTGCGATCCGGGCGCATTTGCGCGCGCTTCTTGATGTGAGCGATTATACATCGGCGAATGTGCGTATTTTCGGGCAGGTGCCGCAATCCGTCCGGGATGCCAACTTGCCCACGCGCAGGGCCTATGAGGCAGAGTGGGACAGTCTTCTGTCCCAGCTTAAGAAAGATGGCACGCTGAAGCAAGACGTCGATATCCGTCGCCTGCGCCTGATGCTGATCGGTACATTGAACGCCACGCTCGATTGGTTCGACCCGGACCGCGGTAGCGCCGATGCGTTGTCACGCACCTATGCCGATGTGTTCCTCAACGGGATACTCCAAAGACAGGATACCTGACTTCATGGCACGTCTTGAAACAGCGGTGCTGACCGCATCAGAGACCTACACCCGCAACCACGCCGCACAAAGCGAGCGCGTCGAAACGCTGCGCGCGCGGATCGCCGAAGCAACGGCTGGCGGCCGCCCCGACATGGTCGCGCGGCATCGCAAGCGCAGCAAGCTGTTGGTTCGCGAACGGATCGACCTGCTGGTGGATACGGGCACTGCGTTTCTTGAGCTGTCGTCGCTTGCCGCCTACGGTCAATACGGGGGCGAGGTGCCCGGTGCGGGAATCGTGACCGGTATCGGGATCGTCCACGGGCTTCCCTGCGTTGTGATCGCCAACGATGCGACAGTGAAGGGTGGGTCTTTCTATCACGAAACCGTGCAGAAACACATCCGCGCCCAGGAAATCGCAGCCGAGAACCGGCTGCCCTGCCTCTATCTGGTGGATTGCGGCGGTGCCTATCTGCCAGAGCAGGACCGGGTTTTCCCCGATGCCCGCCATTTCGGCAATTCCTTTTATCGTCAAACCAACATGTCCGCGAGCGGCCTGCCGCAGATCTCGGCGGTCTTTGGAGGCTGCACGGCCGGTGGGGCCTATATCCCGGCCCTGTCGGACGAAGTCATCATGGTACGCGGCAACGCACGCATCCATCTGGGCGGCCCCTCGATCGTCAAGGTGGCGATCAACGAAGAGGTTGATGGAGAAACATTGGGGGGGGCCGAGATGCATTCGCGCGTCTCCGGTGTGTCTGACCATCTGGCCGAGGACGAGTATCATGCGCTTGCTCTGATGCGCGACATCGTATCCGAACTGGGCCTGTCGCGCCCGATGGGTCCCGATGCAACCTGCGCGCCGCCGGCGCGCAACCCAGAGGAACTGCTTGGCGTCATCAGCGCCGATCGCAAACAGCCCTATGACATGCGCGAGGTTCTGCTGCGCATGATCGACGCCGGCGAATTCCGCGAATTCAAGCCCGGATGGGGTGAGACGCTGGTCTGCGGCACCGCGCGGATTCACGGCTATCGAGTGGGCATTCTCGCAAATAATGGGGCGCTTGTGTCCGACAGTTCGCTCAAGGGCGCGCAATTCGTGTCGATGTGCGATCAACGCAACATACCGCTTTTGTTCCTCCACAACATCTCGGGCTTCATGGTCGGCACCGAAGCCGAGCGCGGCGGCATTGCCAAAGACAGTGCCAAGCTGGTCTATGCCATGTCGGTTGCCAAGGTGCCGCGCCTGTCGGTCCTCTTGGGCGGCTCATACGGGGCAGGCAACTACGGCATGTGCGGACGTGGTTTCGCCCCGAATTTTCTCTTTGCCTGGCCCACGGCGGAACTGGCCACCATGTCTGCCGACATCGCCACAAATGTGATGCTGGAACTGCGCCGCCAGAAAGGGGGCGACCCGGGCAAGATGGAGGCCGACATGAAGCTGATCGAGGAGCAGGTTCGGGCCCAGTATGGTGAACAGTCCGATCCCTATTATGCCACCTCGCGGCTTTGGGATGACGGGCTGATCGAACCCGCGCAAACCCGCGATATCCTTGGCCTGTGCCTGGCCATCGTGACATCGGTGCCCGAAGCCGGTCGCCATACGCCTGTATTCAGAATGTGAGGCTTCAAGTTGACCAATACCTACAACACGATCCTTGTCGAAACTGATGCGCGCGGCGTCGCCACGCTGACGCTCAACCGCCCCGACAAACACAACGCGCTGAATGGCGAATTGATCGCAGAGCTATACGATGCCGCAGAAAAGCTGGCTGCAGATGACGATGTGCGTATTGTGGTCCTGACCGGCGCGGGCAAGAGCTTCTGCGCGGGCGGCGATTTCAACTGGTTCGCCTCTAACGTCGAGAAAACCCGTAGTGAAAGGGTCGCACAAAGCGCCACGCTGGCGCTGCTGTTGCGCCGTCTTGACACGCTGCCTAAGCCCTTGATCGGGCGGATCAACGGCCCGGCCTACGGTGGCGGTGTCGGCATGATCTCCGTCTGCGACTACACCATCGGCGCCGAAGACGCGCGCTTCGGTCTGACCGAGGTCAAACTGGGCCTTCTGCCCGCGAATATATCGCCTTATGTGGTGGCCCGCATCGGCAAGGTGCATTCGCGTGAAACCATGCTGTCAGGGGCGTTGTTCGACACGGTCCGCGCCGAGCGGATCGGTCTGTTGACCGAAGTTGTCGCGCCGACCGACCTGGACGCCACGGTGAACCGGTTGGTGCATGATCACCTTCAGGCCGCGCCGGGTGCCGTGGCCGATACCAAGGCGCTGATCGCCTATGTCGCGTCCCACGATCTGGAGACCAATATGATCTACACCGCCGACCGGCTGGCCGATGCGTGGGAGACGGAGGAAGGTATCGAAGGCATCAACAGCTTCATCAACAAGGGCGTTCCGTCATGGCGGGTGAAATGAGCTTCACCCGCGTTTTGATCGCCAACCGGGGCGAGATTGCCCGGCGCATCCAGCGCGGGTGCCGCAAACTGGGGCTGGAAAACGTAGCGGTGTTCTCAGAGGCGGACCGCGACGCGCCCTTCGTGGCCGAGGCCGATCATGCCGTCTGCATCGGCGGAGCCGCCCCGTCGGACAGTTATTTGAACGTCGAGGCCATCCTTGAGGCCGCGCGGGCGACGGGCGCGGGTGCGGTGCACCCGGGCTATGGTTTTCTGTCTGAGAATGCCGGTTTCGCGGCGGCGGTCGAGGCGGCGGGCCTTGTGTTCATCGGGCCGGAACCCGACGCTATCGCGCGGATGGGCTCCAAGATCGAGGCCAAGGCTGCCGCCGAAGCCGCAGGCGTGCCCGTCCTGCCCGGCTATCGCGGCGAGGATCAGTCCGACGCGCGCCTGCTGCAAGAGGCCGAGGCGCTTGGCACCCCCTTTCTGGTCAAGGCCAGCGCCGGCGGCGGCGGACGCGGGATGCGGCTTGTCTCCGATCTGGGCGACGCACCCGAAGCGATTGCATCTGCCCGGGCCGAAGCGCAGAGCGCCTTCGGCGATCCGGCGGTGTTCCTCGAACGCTATGCGCCCCGTGCCCGCCACGTCGAAGTGCAGGTTCTGGGCGACACTCACGGCACCGTGCTGCATCTGGGCGACCGCGATTGTTCGCTGCAACGCAACCACCAAAAGCTGATCGAAGAAGCCCCCGCCGCCGATCTTCCCGAGGCTGTGCGCGACCGCATGCGTGCTGCAGCGGTGCGGTTGGCGCTGGCGATCGGCTATCGCTCCGCCGGGACGGTGGAATACCTCTATGACCCCGGGCGCGGTGAATACTACTTTCTGGAAATGAACACCCGCTTGCAGGTCGAACACCCCGTGACTGAGGCAATCACCGGCATCGACCTTGTTGAATGGCAGTTGCGCATCGCGCGGGGCGAGCCGCTGACACTGGCGCAATCGGATGTGAAATTCGACGGGCACGCGATTGAAATCCGCATCGCCGCCGAAAACCCGGCCGAGAATTTCCGCCCCGAAACGGGCGAGATCAGCCTTTGGGCTCCGCCCGCCGGCGTGCGGCTCGATACCGGGGTCGAGGCAGGCTCGGTCGTCAGCCACCATTACGATTCGATGATTGCCAAGCTGATCGTCCACGCGCCGGACCGGGCCGGTGCGATCCGTCAGGCGGTCGTCGCAATGGATGCCTTTGCCGTCGGTGGCGTCGGTCTGAACCTGGCCTATCAGCGCGCGTTGCTGACACACCCGGATTTTGAGGCGTTCCGTCACCATACCTCGGGCCTGCCCGAGATGTTTCCAGGCGGCTGGACTGAACCGTCCGCTGATCCCCGGGACATGGCCTTTGCCGCGATGGCGCTGCATCTGCGTCTCGTGCCGGCGGGCGCGTCGCCCTGGGAAAGCCTGGGGTCATGGCGACTCACAGCCCCTGCGAGACAGTCCGGCGCGGCCTTCTATTGGGACACAACCAAAGACGAACCGATCCGCATGAACGGCTCCGGGTCGGGGTTGACTGCCATTCAGCCGGACGGCCAGACCATCACGGTCGAGAGTGCCGCTTTAACAGGATGCCGACTGAGCGGACGCATCGATGGGGTTCCGTTTTCGCGCATCGCTTACGTCGTGCGCGCGCCGAGTCACTGGCGAGTGCACCTGCAAACCCCTGCTGGAATGACCGCGACAGACCTGCGTACGCTGGAAGACCAGCATCTGCAACGTGCCACCGGCGGGTCTGGCGTCGCTGACCTGTTGTCCGCACCCATGCCCGGCGCCGTGGCCGAGGTGCGCGTCGCACTCGGCGACCGCGTCAAAGCCGGTGACACCCTGGTGGTGCTTGAGGCCATGAAGCTGTTGCAAAGCCTGCCCGCGCCGGTCGCGGGCGTGGTGACTGAAATCTATTGTGCACCCGGCGATACGGTCGCCGGGCACGCCCCACTTATCAAACTCGATCCAGAGGAAAACACATGACCAGACAAGACAGCATTACTCAGGTCACCGGCCCGTTCAACGAAGACCTCGAGTTGATCCGCAACCAGTTGCGCCGGTTCATTGAAGCCGAGGTGATCGCCAAGGCCGAGCCTTGGGAGGAGGAGGGCAAGGTACCCCGCGACGTGCTGCGCCGGATGGGTGATCTCGGCGTGCTGGGGATGCGCTATGACGAACAGTATGGCGGCGCGGGGCTGGACGTGATGTCCAGCGTGGTTTTGGCCGAAGAGGTCGGGCGATCCACTTTCGGCGGGTTCTCGGCCACGGTTCTGGTCCACACCGACATGGCCTCGCCGCATCTGGAAAACGCCGGCACGCCCGAACAGAAGGCGCGCTGGATGCCGTCGATCGTCTCGGGCGAAATGATCACCGCCGTTGCTGTGACTGAACCGGGCGCGGGCTCGGACGTGGCCGGCATGCGCACCCGCGCGGTGCGGGACGGGTCGGACTGGGTGCTGAACGGCACCAAGATGTTCATCACCAACGGCGTGCATGGCGATCTCTACTTTGTCGGTGCCAAGACCGATCCCGATGCCAAGGGGTCGCGCGGGATCACCATGTTCGCGGTCGAAAAGGGCACGCCGGGCTTTTCGGTGGGCCGGGCGTTGAATAAGACCGGCTGGCTGTGCTCGGACACTGCCGAACTGATCTTCGAAGAAGTCCGCATCCCGACCGAAAACGTTTTGGGCGAGGTCAACCACGGCTTCTATTCGGTAATGAAGAACTTCCAGAACGAACGCATCGTGCTGGGTGCGATGGCCTGTGCCGAGGCGCAAACCGCGCTGGACATAACTGTGGATTACGTCAAGCAGCGCAAGGCCTTTGGCGGCGCTCTTTGGGACAAGCAGGCCGTGCGCCAGCGACTGGCCGACTGTCAGACGCGGATCGTGGCAGGGCGTCAGCTGGTCTATCACGCCGCCGGTTTGGATGCCGCGGGCCGTGACTGCGTGAAAGAGGTCTCGATGGTCAAAGCCTATTGCGGCGAACTGGTGAACAGCGTGCTCTATGACTGCGTCCAGTTTCATGGCGGTATGGGCTATATGCGCGAAACACCGGTGGAACGCATGTCACGCGATGCCCGTGTGCAGGCCATCGGCGGCGGGGCGAGCGAAGTCATGTTGGAAGAAGTCGCCAAGCGCATGTGAGCTTACTATCCAAAAAAGTAACAATCTACAGAAACAAGGACGAAAAAGATGAATCTGGAAACCACTCAAAGCCGATCAGTCGCAAGACTGACCCGAGAGATCTCGATAATACTCGTCGGCACAATTCTTCTGACAATATCCGCCAAAATCGTGGTGCCGTTCTACCCCGTACCTATGTCTACACAGACCTTGGTTGTCTTGGGTCTGGGTCTTTTCCTGGGGCCGGTGCGTAGTAGTCTTGTTGTTGTGACATACCTTTTTGAAGGTCTGCTTGGCCTGCCGGTCTTCGCAGGCACGCCTCCGGCTCCGGCAGGACTGGCATATATCGCGGGTCCCACAGGCGGATACCTGGTAGGCTTCGCACTTGCAGCGGCGGCTGCCGGTTGGGTTGTTCAAGCACTGCAAGGACTTTGGCCTTCATTCAGAGCATCTGTCGCGGTCTTTTCGGGCTCGATACTCATGTATTGCGCAGGGCTGTTCTGGTTGGGTGGCTTTGTCGGTTATGGCGAGGAATTGCTGAACGCCGGGCTTTACCCATTCCTGATCGGGGATCTGACGAAGGCGACAATTGCTGTAGTTCTGTATTCTGCTTACCATAATCGCCGCGCTGTGTGACTGCCAGCCCAAGACCGTATCAGACTGTTTTAGTCTCATACGGTCTTAGTCCGATATAAGTTGAAATGGTCCGATGCCAGATTTGGTAGGCACCGGACGCCAGCCTGAGGTTTCCGGCGCCATGCGAGAGCAACGCACAAAACTGTGCGAACCGGATTGTTCGCAATCAATAACTGGTCGCACACAATGAAAAGAAGCAGCATGTTTTTCTCAGAGCCGGAGCCTTGCCGCGCGAAGGGAGTCGAATTGGCCCCTGGAATTCTGAGGATCGTCGCGAACAATCCCGGAAAGATGACCTACCACGGGACAAATAGCTACATCATTGATACGCCTGATGGTCGGTTCATAATCGACCCCGGCCCAGCAGAAGACAGTACACATTTCGAGGCAATCATCGAAAATTTGGGGGCCAAACCATCCGGGATTCTGCTCACACACCACCATTCTGATCATTTTGGAGTCGTCCCAGCCCTGCGAGCACGGACAGACGCACCTGTTTATGCCTCACGGGCATTCCCTGACGATGCATTTCGACCTGACCGGTTTCTGGAGGACGGACAGGTCATTGCCGGTCTTACCGTCCTGCACACACCTGGTCACGCGAGCGACCACCTTTGTTTCGCGAGACCTGACGGAGTGCTCTTCACGGGCGACCACGTTATGAGCTGGAACAGTTCGATCGTCAGCCCCCCTGACGGAAACATGCACGACTACTGCGCGCAGCTACAGCGGCTGATTGAGCGCGACGATAGGATCTACTGTCCGGGGCACGGACCTATACTCCGGGATCCGCAACCTTACGTCAAACGGTTGCTTTCCAACCGCATGCGTCGCGAGGCGGAGATCCTCGCCCACCTCTCAAACACCCCGGGTTCGGTCCAGAATATCGCCGCTTCCGTCTACCAGAAAACCGACCCACATATCGCAATGGCCGCAGAACGAAACGTTGCGGCGCATCTGGAGAAGCTGTTGTCTGAGTCGCGGGTGGTACAAGATGGCGGAGTCTGGAAATTAACATAAGACGCGTTATGCGACTAGCAACAAAACATTGAAATCATTTGAATTTCGCCCTCTACCTCCTCCCTGTGGGCGAACCTCTGGCGGCATCGGCTTTGCCGATGCCGCCTCTTTCACCGGGCTAGGATCGGATACGGCCGGTGCGTAGCGAGACGCTCTTGCAGCCAATCAATCCTTAAGAAAAAATGAAGGTACACAAGAACCAGTGAGTGTTAACAAGGAAGAAGCGGCTCCGGTCGCTCGACTGATCTGTAGTCGCATCAACCGGACGGTTGGCTGGGTTTATCGGTGGAACACGTCCGAGCTGTCGATCCTCTGGATCGGCGCCGCCCGCACCGCAGACCACATCGATCCACCTCTGCGCCCGGACATGCTTGCAGCTGCACAGGCCGTTACTTCGGATGAGGTAACACGCTTCCTGGAAAAGCTGTCGCGCGGGTGAACGATCTCATAATAGTCGCTCCATGTGCGATCGGCGGAATAATAGCGACAGACAAATTGACCCCCAAACAATAGTATATTATTGCAGGGTGCAGATTCGACCGTCAGCCGACTGAGTTCCTCGTCATGCGCAGTTTTCTTCGTCATTTTGCCTTCGCAACGATTGTGAGCACGGCTTCCCTCTTCGGCGCCTCGACCAATGCGTCGGCCCAGACCTACCCGATCGATTGCGCCATCCTACTCTGCCTCTCCGGCGGCTGGCCGGCATCAGAGCCCTGCTCCCGGGCGCGTGCAGAGTTCATCCGCCGGATCACGCCGTGGCCTGTCGAGCCCCCGCTGCAGATCTGGCGTTGCCCCATGGGGGCCTCCTTCAAACCTGAAGACGGTCCCGGTCGCACTCCGCGTGTCTTTGACATCCTCTTCTCCAACGCTGCTCCTCTGCCTCAGAGCCTTGCGGAATCTGACCCCGAGAAAGCTGACACCCTCTTGCCCGTCGTCCTGCGGTCGCAAGGTGTCCACCCCCTACCCCATCCTGACGGGTTCGCATTGCATCTGATCCAGGACCGCGCAGACATCGACATTAGTGGACCGGACTTCAATTTCGTCCGTTCTATCCGTGTCTACGATGTGCGTTACGCACGCCAAAACGAGTCCCGTGACAGCGATTGCAGCCGTTACGAATCCGTCCTTATCGGCACCTATGGAATCCAGGGCGATTTTTCCTGGTCTCGTTCGTCCGTCGCGGCGTTGCCCGAGGCCCATGTCGGCTTGGAACGTTGGGGCGATCATTGTCCCTCCATCTATCACCGCTCGGTCTTCGTCGACTGGCGCGACTACGAGGGCAATTACGGGTTCGAGCAGGTGAATTACTGAGCCGTTTGCCTCTGCGCCAAACCTGTACCAAAGACCGTGCATCGCAGCGCCCCATAACAATTCGTTTTTATCATTGCCCTTCGGTCCCACCGGGGCTTGATCTCGTCATACCGTCCGAGGCGACAAGCCAATCGCCTCGTCCTAAATCCGGTGATCGAGTTCCGTCGCCGCCTCGGCTGCCGCCAATAGCGTAACCGCATCGATCTGCAGAGCACGAGCGAGTACGATCAACTCAACCACGTCGACCCTACGCTCTCCGCTTTCCAGACGGGCGACGAAGGACTGGTGACATCTCAGACGCAAAGCGAGCTCCGCCTGCGTTAAACCAGCCACCTTCCGCGCCGCAATCAAAGCGTCGCGAAGTGCCTCATGTCCCGAACTCCTGATCGTTTTCGCCACGTGTCACAAACCTCTTGTGACAGGGCTAATCTACTTTATAGATTATCTAAAAAGTGAATAATGGGTATTTACTTGATGATAGAGACTCCGAATTGCTCGCCGCCGATACGGACGGTTATCACAAGACGGCGGCCCTTCGAAAAGGTCGCGGCCAATTCACTCGTCCATCAACTCCAGGAAACGCCCGTAGTCCTGGCTCACCTCCCGCGCCTCTTCGAACGCCCGGGCGCGCTCAACTTCAAGGCACCGAAAGTAGCTTTGGATGTCCTGGATGTAGAGTTCAAAGTCGCTGCGGATGAGATCGGCATAGTCCCGCGCGACTTCGGAATCGCTCGGCACGAACGGCCTGGGCGGCGGCAAACAGGACGTGGCGAAGGCTTCGCCCGCAAGGCACGCGACCATAAGTATAGCTTGTGTCATGGCCGACACGCACAACCTGAGGGCGTCTAAACCCCATATTTTCTTGATCAAATGCATGGGAACTGTCTATTCGTTAATTGAGCAAGAATACGCTTGTCGCATCAAAAGTTTATCTTGTGCGTCAATACTATATCATCGTATGACTTGGCTTCAACACCTGAAGCCCGGTCATTCGCCCTATTGGAGAACGTGATCCGGGTGATGGACCTAGAAAAAGAAGCCCCGAATGTGGTCACCGAACCCAGATTCCGCGATCTGGTCGCCAGCGGCTATCGCGTCGAAGTTGTCTGCAAGGAAGACGCCTTCAAGAAAGGCCCCAACTGGCATGGGGTCTGGATCATGCGCGCCGTCAGCGACGACGGAATCGAGAAACTTCTGGTTACGGCCAGGACCCGGACCTCGCGCAACGACATCAAGATCCGCGAAATCAAGACCGTCACCGGGGTCATCTCCTTCCTGCAAGGAATCGGTTTCTCACACGCCGACGTGCCCTTGGAAGAGGGCAAGCGGACGGTTCACAAGCTCTCCAGCGAAGAGATGGCTGCCAGCCGGGCTTAGCCTCCTTTTCTTTTCCTCCCTGGGCTTCCCGGCATCGGCAGACATGGTCCTGGTGATGGCGGGGGACGGCTCTCTTTCGCCGTCACGCCCCCAGGAACGGTTCGCGCGCAACTACAATGACGGGGTCGGCGTTGGCTCGACCTCAGACGGGTTGCGCATCTTGGGCGAAGAAAGCCGCTCCGAGGGACGTGAAGGGGTGCGCATCGCGGCCTTGGCCCCTCGCGCGCTCACACCACGCCCGGATATCCTCGCCGCGATCGAGGAGACCGGACTGCGCTACGCGAGCCACCCTGGGCTCCGTGCAGCCGATATCACAGTCACGGACTGGCTCCACCTCTATCGCGCCAATATAGAGATCGAGAGTGCGTACAATCCGAACGCCGTCTCCCATGTCGGGGCGGTCGGTCTCGGGCAGTTGATGCCTGACACCGCCCGTGCGCTTGGCGTTGATCCCAACAACTGGCGGCAGAACCTCGATGGCTCCGCGCGCTACCTCGCCCTGATGTTGACGGAGTTCGGCGATGCTCGTCTTGCGCTGGCCGCCTACAATGCTGGGCCCGACGCCGTGCGCGAGCATTCCGGCATTCCCCCTTACCGAGAAACCCAAAACCACGTCCAGCGGGTGCTGGCCGTCTTCAACCGGCTGGAAGGAGCGTCCCCATGAAGCCATTGACGAAATCCCTGATCACCCTTGCCGCTCTCCTCATCGTTGCGGCAGAACCGGCCCTGGCCCAGAGCATCGACCTCTCACCGATTCAGAGCTTGCTTCAGGGCATCGTGGACGCGCTGACCGGACCGCTTGGAGTCGTCATCGCCACCCTCGCGGTCCTCGGCGTGTTCCTCAGCTGGTTCTTCAACATCATCGATCTGCGCCAAGCCCTCTGGGTGCTGGTGGGCATCGCGGGTGTTGCGGCCGCGCCGACCATCGTTGCCGCCGTCTTCGGGTCGTGAGAGGAGGCGAACGTGGCCGAACGATCGCCGCTCTTTCTGGGCCTCGTACGCCCGCCGAAGCTCCTCGGCCTGCCGATCATGTATGCCATGGTCTGGCTCTTCGGCTCTGTGCTGCTGTTCGTCTGGGTGCAGCACCTGGTTGTCCTGGGCATCGCGGCGGTGCTCTATCCGGTTCTCTGGAAAGCGGCTGACTGGGATCCGCGTTTCATCGACGTGATGATGACGGCGTTGCAGGAGACGCCGCCGACGCGGAACCGGTCCATCCACGGGGGCGACAGCTATGCGCCATAGTGAAGCCCTGGACGAGACCGTCGATGAACGCACCCTCATGCCAGACTGGTATGCCCGCGAGAAACGCCTCGCGCATATGCTGCCCTATGTCAGCCTGGTCGACGACCATACGGTCCGGACCCGGGTCAACGAACTCTTACAATGCGTTCGGCTGAGCGGGGTCAACAGCTACACGACGGACGATGCCTATCTCGACAAGGTGACGGCGCTCTTCGCCCGGATCATCGCGCAGCTGGGACCCGAGTTCAGCTACTACGTGCACAAGGTCTCGAAGTCGATCACCCCGGACCTGCTCCCGGTCAAGGGGGACGGCTTCGCGGCGGCGGTGGATGATGCCTGGCGCGCAAAGCTGGCCTCGGCAGGTCTCCGGGACAAGACCCTCACACTCACAATCATCCAGCGCCCACCGCCCAGAAGCTTCCTCGGCTTCGTGAACCGTTCCGCACCGGAGCGATTCAAGGAAGAGACCGCGAAACGGCTCAGACGCCTCAAGGAGGCGGTCGGGGTCTTCAACTCCGGCCTGGCGGAACTCAAGCCCCGCATCCTCACGGCGACCTCTGGCGAGTTGGTCGGGTTCCTCGGTGCGCTCAACACCGGCCGCGAACTGCCGCTCTATCCCGCAAACCGCTACGGGTTTCTGGCCTACAACGTTGCCAATACTCGCGTGACGTTTCTGGAAGATCATTTCGAGCTCTCTGACGGCGTGGTCGGCCATCGCTTCGGTAAGAGCTTCACCATCGGCGAATATGCCGAAGGTACCACCTGCACCATGTTCGACATGCTGAACCTGCCGGTCGACATGATCGTCACCCATTCCTTCACACCGATCAATTCGAACCTGATGGCGGGCCGGATCAAACGCCAGAAGCGCCAGATGCAAGCCTCGCAAGACGCCGCTCTGTCGCTCCTAGAGGCACTCGACATCGCGCATGATGATCTTGAGGCCAAACGCCAGAGCTTCGGTGAGCACCACATGGTGGTGACCGTCTTCTGCGACAGCCTCGACGAGTTGCAAACCCTCGGGGCCGAGATCGTGAACGCCGCGGCCGCCGAAGGCGTGAAGATGATCGGCGAGCGGATGGCCGCGAAATCGCATTACTTCAGCCAGCATCCGGGCAACCAGCCGAAGCGGGTGCGCGCCAGCGCCGTTACCAACCGCAACTTCGCGGATTTCGCAGCACTTCATCGCACCCAGCTCGGCAAGGAGAAACACCAGCTGCCCTGGGGCCAGGAGATCACGCTCTTCCCGACGCCGGAACAGAGCGCATATCGTTTCTCTTATCACGAACAGGGCTCGCCAGAGAAAGAACCGACCAGCGGGCATACCCTGATCCTGGGCCGTCCCGGTTCTGGTAAATCGGTCCTCTCGGCCTTTCTGATGACTCAGGCCCGGCGCGTCGGCGCCCGCATCTTCGTTTTTGACTATCGGCTCGGGATGGAGATGGCCGTCCGCGCCAATGGTGGGCGCTACGCCTCGATCAAGGCGGGACAGACGACCGGTCTCAACCCGCTCTGGACCGAAATCGATGAGCGCGGCACCGCCTGGCTCTCGGATTGGCTCGCCTCGCTCCTCTATCGCTCTGACAAGCCCCTGACCCCGGCCCAGACCAACCGCATCCAGGAGGTGGTCCGCCAGAACGCCACAGCCACCAACCCGGCCTTGCGGAACTGGAAGGACTTCGCCTCGCTCTTTGTCTCGACCGACGACAATGGCGACCTGCACCAACGGCTCCTCGAATGGACGGAGGATGGCCGCTACGGCTGGATCTTCGGCCAGAGCCTCGAGGACACCTTCTCCCTTGATGGCGATGTCGTGGGGTTTGACCTGACCGGTATTCTTGACAGCGAGAGCGAAAAGGAACGCATGGCGGTACTCTCCTATCTCTTCCGCCGGATCGAGCGAGAGATCGAGGACCGTCGCCCCACCATCATCGTGATCGACGAGGCATGGAAGGCGCTCGACAACCCATACTTTGCCGAACGGCTCTCGAACTGGCTGGTGACCGCCCGAAAACAGAACACCGTCGCGGTGATGATGACGCAATATGCGAGCCAGCTCGAACGCACGCGGACCGGCAAGACCATCGTCGAGGCGGTGCCAACCCAGATCCTGCTCCCCAACATCCGGGCCCATGCCTCGGACTACGCGATGCTGAACCTCTTCGAGAAAGAGCTCGACGTGCTCCTGAACACCGGCAGCGACAGCCGTCTCGCCCTCATCCGCGACGACAGCGGCTCCGTGGTGGTCGACGCCGACTTCTCCGCCCTCGGCCCCCTCCTCACCATCCTCGGCGGCATGGAGAAGGGCGAGGCCCTCACCGGCCCCGACTACCGCGACAGACCTGATTTCTGGAGGCTCTCATGATCCGACCCCTTATCCTCCTCGCCGCGCTCGGCGTTCTCTCTTCCTGCGCCGAATATCGCGAACCCAAGGCCAACTGTTTCGCCTTCCGCGCCTCGCTCTACCGCGCCGAGCCGGATTGCATCTTCACACCCATCGGAAACGCGGAAGACGGCGTTGAGGTCTAGGGTCGCACATATTCTCCTGGCGGCTCTCCTGTCGGCAGCCGCGCTCGCCCAGGGCGTTCCCACCAACGATTCCGGGCTGACGGCCCGCGATATCGTCGAGACGGGCGACCGGGACGCCGACCTCGCCGTCCAGCGTGAGAAACTCATCGTCGAAGAGTTGCTGACCGAGATCGAACGGGAACAGCTCGCCACGCTGCGCGCCATCCTCGACGCGCAGACGAGCTTCGGTGGCCAGGGGCTGCCGGGCATGGTCGCAGACCTCGAGGGTGGCGGCAGCGATCCGGACCGGTCCGCGGAGGCGGTCTATGGCTCCGGCGATGTCGATCCCAATCCGGGCGGCGCGGGTATGTTCGGGGATGCGGCCGAAAACATCGAGCAGCTGATCATCCGGGTCGCCCAGGAGACCCACGGGCAACCCGGGGTCGGGCGGGCCGGTCTTTCCGTCGTGCAATGGCGCGCCCTCCTGCAGGCGCTCATCTGGCAGGAAAGCCGGTTCTCCATCGGCGCACGCTCGCCTGTGGGCGCCTTCGGCCTCACCCAGATCATGCCGGGCACCGCGAGCGATCTCGGTATCAACCCGGAATACTATGAAAGCCCCTACCTGCAGGTGACAGGCGGCGCGCGCTACCTCGCGGCGCAGCTCGCCACCTTTGACGGCAACATCGTCAACGCGCTCGCGGCCTATAACGCCGGTCCGGGCCGGGTGTTCGAATATGGCGGCGTACCGCCCTTCAAGGAGACCCGGCACTACGTCAGGGTCATCCCCGAACGCTACAATCTCTACCTCGCGCGGATCGGTGGCATCGAGGCGCTCGGCACGATCGACCCTGCGCTTCTCGCCAATGCCCATCTCTCGCTCAGCGGATTCGGGGCCGCCTTTTACGGCAGCAATTCCCCCACCGCCATCCGGCAAGCCGCCTTGCGCGTCCAGGACATCGTCACCCGGATCGGCGGCACCGAGGACCTCCAGGAGAGCATGGCGCTCAATACCTATGCCCGCGCCGAACTAGTCCGGCTGATGGCCGCACGCATTCGCCTGAAAGCCGCACGGACCCGGCCGCTCAGTGCCGCGCAACTGGCCCAGGCCGCGGCCCGCATGGTCGAGAACGAATTCATGGAGTTCACATTGGAGGATCTGGATTGATGCCCCGCAGAATGTTCATTTCAGCACCACTTCGCACGTTGACCCTGGCCAGCGTCTTGGCGCTTTGCTCGCCTTTCGTGACCAATCCCCCCGTCCTGGCCCAGGGCGTGCCGGTCGTGGACACCCAGAACATCGCCCAAAACATCCAGCAGCTCCGGCAGATGATCGAGGACGAGATCCTGCAAAACGAGCAACTCGTGCAGCTCCGCGAACAGCTTGCCACGCTTACGGAGCAGCTCGCCGAGCTACAACGAACGTATGAGGCGCTGACCCGTCTGGCAGAGCTGCCCGAGATCATCCGGACACAGATGGAGGACGAATTGAACGGTCTCCTGGACCAGGAGTTCGGCGATATCATCGCCACCATTGAGGCGATCAAGACGGGGGATTTCTCCGGGCTCACCGGATCCGGTGCCAGCGAGATCGAAACCCAGATGGACCGGGTGCTGGCCGATCTCGGCTTCGACGAGGACACGCTCTCGGAAATGGCGCGCAGCGGCAATCCCGGGGCCGAGCGCGTGGCGACACAGGCCACGACCGGCGCGCTGGTCTCGGCCGCCGCCCAGAACAGCTACGAGGATGCCGGGCAATCGCTCGAACGTGTCGACCGGCTCGTCGGGCTTATCGATGACATGGATGAGCTCAAGGAGAGCGTCGATCTCAACACGCGGGTGACGGCAGAGCTCGCCATCGCGCTCGTCGCCATGTGGCAGCTCGAAGCGATCCAGACCGTAGGAGATGGCACCGGCGGCGTGATCGATGCCGCCACCATCGCCGAAGAACAACGCTTCATGGAGTTCACACTCCCGGAACTGAATGCGGATTGAGGACTGATTGTTGGACGAAGAAACCGCCATCATCGAGGAGGAACTGGTCTACGGCGCGCTGAGACGGGAACGGCTCTGGCAGCGCCTGGGACTTTTCGGCCTCGGCTTTGGCATCCTGGGCTGCCTCAGCGCGGCCGCCGTGTCCATCCTCGATGTCGATCCGCCCCCTGTAGTGGTACCTTACGATCCCGCCACCGGCTTCGCCCTCCCCGAAGCCACCGTCGGGGCCACCACCGTCACCGAGAACCGCGCCATTATCGAGGCGGAGGTCTTCCGCTACGTGACCGACCGCGAGGTTTACAACCAGCTCGACAATGACGTGCGTATCCGCAGCGTGTTGCGCCGTTCGGACCGTGCCGCAGGGGCCTCACTGCGCCAGATCTGGAATTCGGCCAATGCCGACTATCCCCCGACCGTCTATGGACCCAACGCCCGCCTCGACGTGGAGATTCTCAGCATCAACCTGATCGGCAACAACCGGGCCACGGTGCGGCTTCGCAAGCGCCTGACGTCGATTCAGGGGGTTCAGGCGGGCCTCTTCACCGCGACGCTCCTCTTCGAGTTCCGCCCGGAAGAGAGCCGCTCCATCGACCAGGTCTGGACTAACCCGTTTGGCTTCACGGTCGTCGAATACGCGATCCGTTCGGACAGATTGGAGAACCAGTAAGTGCGTTTCACCAAAAAGAATTCAGAGAACGCCTTGCCAGCGTCCCACATACGTCAGAAGCGGCAGGGCAATAACAATGCGAAACACACCGCACACGCCCGGGCGTTCGTCGCGGCCTTTTTGATGGTCTCGCTGTTTACGCCCCACGCGTCAGCCGAGGCGATCCCGCGCGGGGGACCCAACGACCACCGCGTGCGGGTCGCGTCCTACCAGGAAGGCCAGGTCTACAGGCTGAACGTTTCCCTGACCCATGTCACGACCATCGAGTTCGGGACAGGCGAGAGCATCCGCTCAATCATCGCCGGCGACACGGAAGGATTTGAGATCGACGGCGTCCCAGGTGGTCGCGCCTTTGCGATCAAACCTGTCGCCCGCGGCGTCCATACCAACGTGACCGTCTACACCAACAGACGGAGTTACTATTTCAACGTGAACGAGGTCTCGAGCCCAACCTTCTATGTCGTGCAATTCCGCTACCCGCAAGACAATCGCCGCTCGGCCGACGCCATCGCACGCGCCGCGCCAAACACCAATTACGGGGCCAGCGCACGGACGGAGTTCACGCCGACCCGGGTCTGGGACGACGGCACCTTCACCTATTTCGCCTTCCCACGGAACGCACCCGTCCCGGCGATCTTCCGTTACACGAACGGGCGCGAGCGCACGGTGAACACAGGCGCGGTCGAAGACGGTGTGATCCGTGTCTCGGGCGTGGGGCGCCAATGGGTGCTGCGTCTGGGCGAGGACGTGGTGTGTATCGAGGCGACGCCGCCCGCGGAGGCCGCCTCATGAGTGACAACAACCCGGATCTCGAACAGCGTCTTGCTGCGCTCGAACGGGGCAACCCGCGCCACGGACCCGCCCCGAAACACCGCTTACCGCTCCTCGCCCTCCTCCTCGCAGGGCTCATCCTGGCGGGCGGCTTGGTCCTCTTGCTGTTTTCGGGCCCGGGGGAAGAGGTCGCCCTGCCGACGGCCACCCCGGACGAGTTCCAAACCGAGGGTGACGGGTTCGGAGAGATCGAACCCTTCGTGCCGCCGCCCGCCCCGGAACCCGAGATCGTTCTCGTCGAACCAGAACCCAACGCCGAACTTCTGGCGCAGATCGCCGCACTCCAGGCCCAGATCGAGGAACTGCGCGACGCGCCGGACACCGACGCCGGGGCGGACAGCGCGGCAGCGGAGGCGATCGATGCCCTGACCGCACGGATCGCAGCCCTACAGGACGCCTCCGAGAATGCTCAGGAACAATTCCAGACCGAACTCGCCGCACGAGATCGGGAGCTGCAACAGCTGCGTATGGACCTGGACCTCGCGCGGCTGGAGGCCAACAAGCCGGCACCCGCCCCGCTCGGACCCACCGACGAAGAGTTGCGCGCCCGCGAAGATGAGCGGATGCGACGTGAGGAAGAGGCGCGGCGGCTGGCCGAGCTGCAACGCCGGGCCGAGGAGGAGCGTGCCTTCCAGGAACGGCGGATTTCCTCCCCCGTTATCGCCTTCGGCGGAACGGGCGGCGCCAATGCGGGCGAGACAGAACTCACCGAACGCACCTTCGGCGAGGTGACAGACTTCGTGCTGAACGGCGCGTTGCCGAGCGCCATCACACAAGCCGAAGTCATCGCAAATCCCTCGAACACGGTCATTCAGGGCACGATGATCCAGGCCGTGATGGAGACCGCACTCGACAGCTCGCTCCCCGGACAGACCCGTGCCATCATCTCCGAAGACGTCTTCAGCTATGACGGCTCACGGCTCCTGATCCCGCGCGGCTCGCGCCTTATTGGACGCTACCGCTCCGGCATCGAGATAGCCCAGAAGCGCGTCACCATCGCCTGGGACCGGATCATTCTACCAAACAACCAGACCGTCCAGATCAGCTCCTTCGGGGGAGACGCGTTGGGCCGTTCGGGTGTCACCGGTTTTGTTGATACCCGCTTTGACGAGCGGTTCGGCTCCGCCGCGCTGATTTCCATCATTTCGGCCGCCCCGAGTGTGGCCGCCGCCCAGGTCGAGGATGAGACCACCGCAGACGTACTTGAAGATGTGGGCGATGACCTGGCGGACGCCACCGATTCCGTGATCGGCGAATATCTCGCCATCGGGCCCGTCATCTACGTCGACCAAGGCGCACGCGTCACCGTCATGGTCGACCGGGATCTGGAGATTTTCTGAGATGACGCTCTCCTATCTGCAGACCTCACTCGACAAGCTCGCGGACGCCGGTCGCGACGACGTCATCGAGATATGCATCAACCCCGACGGCTCTTGCTGGGGTGAGTTCCAAGGGGATCACTTCATGCGCGCGCTGGACCAGCGCCTGAGCGTCACCGAGCTGCGCGATCTCGGCAACCAGATCGCGTCGTCGGCCAATACGACGATGAGCAAGGACAAGCCCATCGTCTCGGTCTCTATCACCTATCGGGGCCGACCGATCCGTGCCCAGGTCGTGACCCCGCCCGCCGTCCTCGCGGGCATGTCGATCTCGCTGCGATTCTTCTCCAACCTGCCGCTCGACCGGATCGAACTCAGCTTCCTCTACGGCGAAGAACGCAAGCTCGAGGAACTGCGCCAGGAGAAGAACCGCGCGCTGCGCGAGGTCGTCGCCTCCGGTGACATCTACGCGGCCATCCGCTTCTGCGTCGAAAACAAGCTCAACATGATCGTCTCCGGCGGCACCTCGACCGGCAAGACCGTCGCGGCGCGCAAGATCCTCTCCTACGTTCCCGACGAGGAACGTATCGTCACCATCGAAGAGGCGGCGGAACTGCTGCCCGCCCAGCCCAATGCCGTAACGCTCATCGCCAACCGCGACGCGGAGTTCCAGTCCGCCGACGTGCTCCTGACCGCGACGCTGCGCATGCGGCCCGACCGCATCATCCTCGGCGAGGTGCGCGGCAAAGAGGCCATGACCTTCCTCGAGGCGATCAACACCGGCCATGGCGGCTCGATGACAACACTCCACGCCGAGACCCCACAACTCGCCGTCCAGCGGCTGGCCATCGCAGCGCTCAAGACCGAGATCCCAATGACCTACCAGGACATGATCCAATACATCGAGAGCTCGATCGACGTGATTATCCAGGCCGGCCGCGAGGACGGCGAACGCGGCATCACCGAATTCTATCTCCCTGGAACCGAATTGCAGGAAAGGCACAATGCATGAAGCAGTTTGAGTACGACATCCTGTTCTGCAAGGTGAAGAAGCAGAAGGACTATGAAGAGATGCGGCGCGCCCTGAACGAACGGGGCGCCGAAGGCTGGGAGGTGATCTCGGCCGAGGCGGGCGATTACGGCTATACCGCGTTCCTCAAGCGTGAGGTCGCGGACCGGCTGACGGAGACTGCGACATGACACGCGTCACCATTCTCGTCTGCTCATTCCTTCTTTTTTCGGGCAGTATCGCATCGGCCGAGCGCGACCTAGTCCCGACGCTCGACAATCAACCCGATGTCTGCCCCGATCAGCCGCCCGAGCCGGAGTGGATGCGAAACACAGAGGCGCGCGACGCCTACAAGCGGCTCCTGGTCCAGCAAATCTACCGGTTTCAGAGCATGGAACGCATCGTCGACGCGCAGAGCTGCACCTGCGCCACCCGGTATCCGCCTTGGGAGGCAACTGAGGCGGTCTATTTTGATCTCTATTCCTCAACTGACTATTGGAGCGTGGTCGAGGCGACGTCAGACTATCGCCGACGGGCGAACGATCTCCGAAAGCAGGCCATGCCGATCTGCGACGCGGCCGGCAACTGGTAGCGGGTCATGAGCGTCGTCGCGTATTTCGTGGAAACGGCCGAAGGCTATCTGGACTCAGCGGCGGAAACCCAGTTCGGGGCCGTGGCCGCCACGGTCGGAACGATGCTGGTCCTCGGGACGACGCTCGTGGTCATCCTCGTCTGTCTCAACATGATCTACCAATACCGTTCCATGGACGGCCGGACCG
This sequence comes from Sagittula sp. P11, assembly GCF_002814095.1. Lineage (NCBI taxonomy): Bacteria > Pseudomonadati > Pseudomonadota > Alphaproteobacteria > Rhodobacterales > Roseobacteraceae > Sagittula > Sagittula sp. P11. Next base: position 64,251 of record NZ_CP021915.1, on the reverse strand, counting down.
CCTTCTGGCTCGCCGTGAAGATCGGCCTGATTGGCATATTCGCGACCAACTGGGTCCAGTTCAACGCACTCGCATCCGCGATCCTGAACGGGATAGACAGCATCGCCGGATCGCTGGTCGCGTCGGTCGGCGGCGGGATGCCAGGTCCGTCTGGAACCTTCGCCGAGGAGTTCGATCAGCTCATCGCGGCGCTTGGGGATTACCTGAACGCAGCAGGCTCCGAGTTGAACTGGATGGCCGGCGCGCTTCTCGACACGCTCGGCGTTCTCCTGCTCTCGATCCTCGGAGGGCTGGCGGCCTTCATTGTCGTCGCCTCCAGGCTCATGATCACGCTGTTGATCGGGATCGCGCCGGTGATGATCTTCCTGACCCTCTTCGAGGTGACCAAGGACTATTTCGCGCGATGGCTCTCGGCGCTGATTTCCTTCGCGATCTACCCCATCGTCATCGCCGGCGTTTTCGCGACCATCACCGGGGTCTCGCGCGCATTGCTCGCCGAACTTGGTGATCCGGAGGGGGCTTCGAACATCGGCGCCCTCCTGCCCTTCTTCATGATGGTCCTCATGGCCAAGGGGTTCATCATCGCCACGCCCTTCATCGTCCGGTCGGTCTCCGGAAACATCATGATGCCGGCGCTTTCGGCGGGCTTTGGCGGAAGCTACGCCTTCGCCCGAGGCTTGGCAGGAAGTCAGCAAGTCTATAACCGATACGCCATCGGAGGCGCGACAGGCGCCGAATATGCCGCGCTTCGGGCCAGGCAGTTTCTCGGCGTACAGGCGCTCCCGACCCGCCCTAATGCCGCGGGTGGTGCGCCGGCTGCACCTTCAGGCGACTCATCTAGCACCGGTGCCCGCATGCTTGCGCAACTGGCACGGCTGAACAGGCTGGGCCGACGGTAGAGTTGACCGGAGGTGGCACGACTAGCCGGAACAGGCTGTTCGCAGGTCAAACCTTTGCTGCCTGCTGGGATCATGACAGACAGCATGAATGGTTTTGCGTTGGTGGCATCGTGCCGCGTCTGGGGACGGCACACTGCTACAGGATCAGACGCAACGGCATCCGCGCCGGTGTTTCTGTCTGGGACGTCCGTCCTGTATCCCGTTCTCACATCAAAGCATTTGACGGCAAGCTTCCTATGGGAAATTGCCGGTAGCGGACAGTAAATTGCAGCGACGTTTTGCTGAGCTATTAACTTGTCACTTGACAATTTAAGAAAGTGGGGTATCTAGGGTGCCAAGGAAGAAGCACACGTCAAAGGAAATCGAGGCCGTCATCCAGGAGCTCGAAGAGCTGGGATGGGACCTTATTGAGGGCAAGGGGCACGCGTGGGGGATCCTCCGATGCCCGGCCAACGATAAGGATTGCCGCTGTGGCGAGTTTTGTCAGATGTCTGTCTGGTCGACCCCGAAGAATCCACAGCAGTTCGCGAAAAAGATCCGACAGAAGGCCCTGGCCTGCGTGAAGCTTCAGAAGAACGACGAAGGTAATGCCAATGGCTGAAGAATTCGAATTCGAACTGGTCTTTGCACTCCCCGACGGAGAGCACGATGCGTTTTCGCTCTCTGACGCGATCTTCGAGGCGGGTTTTGAAGATGCGCTCGTGGGCACCGGTCACGCCGGTCTTCTGGGTGTAGAACTGGAACTTGAAGGGGATGAGGCCGAGAGCGCGATCCTTGAAGCGGCGCGGGCTCTGATCAAGGCGCTGCCGCAAGGCACAGTCCTGCGCGAGGTCCGTCCCGACCTGGTGTCTCTCGCGGATGTCGCCGAGAAGCTCGAGATAAAGCGACAGGCGCTCCAGCAGCGCAAGATGCCCCTCCCCGTTGCGGGTGGCCTCTACCGCATCGATGAAATGATCGAGGTTCTGATGGAGGCCGCAAACCCGGCAAAGGGGCAGCGTCGTCCGCGCTTTAACCTGGCTTCCGCCGCGAAGTGGTTTCGTGCGGGCCCCGCGGCCCGCAGGGTGAACGCCCAGTTGACGATGCGTGAGATCGACCCTGCGACGATTGAGCGAGCCCCTCGACCAGAGCGCGACGACCCTGGCTTTCTTCACCCGTGACAATGGTCGGCTCAAGGCCGTGGCCACAAGACACCATCGCGACATTCTTTCGTGTCGCCCGCATGGCGGCTCAGCCAAGCCCGAATTTCTCGCCCGTCTCGCTGACGTTTGCTTCCGAACCGGACATCTCCGCCTCCAACCGCTCGAGATCACTCACGGCGTCCTGAACTCGGGCGACGTCGTTTTCGGACGCAGCCTCCACCTCCAGATCTGCCTGCCGCCCGAACTCCATCTCCATCTGCCGCTGATCATCCGCAAGAACAGCGGCGCGGCCGCGCCGAGGCGCTTGAGCCGGACCGGACTCAAGGGGTGCAATCCCTCCGCCTTCTGTTAGCCCCATCCTGGCCTCGAAATCACGTTCCGTGAGACCTGACCCCCGCGGCGCCGTGGGCATCGCCCTGACGCTCAGGGGCAATTCCCCCATCGGAGGGACCGGCCCCGTCGGGAAGGGTAGCTCCCCCTCCTGGGCGGCATGGATGCCCTTGAAGAATGGGTCCTCGAAATACACCACGCGCTTGGCCCGGACCGGCATCTGGGCGTCCACGACGACGACGATCTCGTCGAGCGGCAGGCGCCGCGCCTCATCCTCGGGCAGGAGCGACACCTCCTCCGTCCGCTCCGATTGGCTGCGGCCCTCGAACGGGTTCTTCCCGACCGCGCGGGACCGCGTGACGACGGTTTTCGTGGTCTTGCCGACCGCCTTGCTCAGCTCCTCGACGGTCTTCTCGTCGGAGGGCGTCAGGTAGAGCTTGATCCCGGCGTTGCCCTGCAAGGCGCGCCGCGTGTTCTCGCCGTAGATCTCGTCGATGGCCGGGATGGTCTGGGTCACCACCGCGAGATGCCCGCGATAGGCGCGCAGCACCTCGATGCTCTCGGCCACGATCGGCATCTTTCCGAGCCGGTTGAACTCGTCGAGCATGATCATAACCGGCCAGGGCTCGTCCGGACCCGGTTCCTTGTCCTGAAGCGCCGACAGCAGGTCCGAGAAGAAGAGCCGGATCAGAGGTGCGAGGGGTTTCACCATGAGGGGCTGGACGACGAGGTAGACGCTGAAGGGTTTCTTGCGGATCGTCCGGAAGTCGAAGTCCGAGGTCGCCGTCGCATCGTCGATCGCCGGGTTCTGCCATTGATCGAGGCCCGAGGTCATCAGGAGCGAGACATAGGATGTCAGCGTATCGTTGTTGGTGGACGCCAGCCGTGTGAAGATCAGCCGCGCCGCGGCGTTTTGGACCTCATGGGCGCGCGCGAGATATTCCTTCTGCTTCTGCCCGCCCGAGGCGGCGATGCGGTATATCTCGCCGAGCGTCGGCCTGCGGCGTTGGAACGCGAGTAGCCCGGCCGCGACGAAGAGATCGATCCCCCCTTTGAGAAGCCCCTGAACACGGTCGTTGTCGTTCTGCAGGAAGAGTGTGGCCAGGAGCTGCAACTCCATCTGCTGGCGGGCCGGGTCTTTGAGCTCATAGATGCGCAGAAGTGGGTTGTAGCGATGCGTCCGCCTGTCCTCCCAATCCGTGGGCGCGAAGCGGAACACTTCGTCACCCTGCGCCGCCCGGTGGCGGGCCGAGGCCTCGAAGCATTCTCCCTTTACGTCGAGCACCACCGCTGAGCCCTGCCAGGTCAGGAGGTTCGGAATGACGAAGCCGGTGGTCTTGCCGCGCCCGGTCGGCGCTACGATCAACGCATGGGGAAAGGTCTTGGAACACAGGAACGGCGCACGCGAGCTTGGCTTTCCAAGCTTGCCGATCACAAAGCCCGTGCCCGGCGCGCCGAAGAAGCCGTTCCGCTTCATCTCGCGGCGGGTCTGCCAATGGGTATAGCCGAACCGGGTGAGCGCCGAGCCCGACATCGCAAGGCTCATCATGAGGCCCGCCACCCCGGCCCCGCCCATGATCAGGTTGATCAGGCGGAAGTCGTCGGGACGGGCGGCCCCGATGGCGCGGTAGTTCTGCACGATATAGAAGAAGTCGATCTCGGCCCGGAAACCCAGGTCCCGGAAACTGATCACGGCCGAGGCGATGACATAGCCGATCGCGATAGCGACCAGTGTGACCAGCGCGACGCCGAGGGCGAGGCGGCCCTTCCCTACCCCTCCCATCAGTGCGTCTCCCCGCGCTCGGTCTCGCCATCGACAAGATCGGCGCGGTGGAGCTCGAACTCGCGGTCGGCGATCTCCTCGACCACGGCGCGGGTCGCCTCGCTGTTGGCGGTGGCCGCGTCCGACTGCAGGTAGGTCTTCGCGGCGTAGAGCCGATCGAGACGGTCTTCGATCTGGGTCTTCAGCACGTCGACATCCCCGTCCCGCAGCCGGTCGATCTGCGCCGCGTCGAGCTCGCGCTCGACGGCGTCGCGGTAGGTCAGTCGCTGACCGTCGTCCTGGAACGGCGACTGCAGATTGCCGGCCCGTTCATGGTCGACGACCCGCCGGATGTCCGGATCGGCGATCGGTGCCCCCTCGACAGCGTCCCCCTCGCGCGCGTCCGAAAGCCGCCCGTCGCGCAGGTCGAGCGCCACCTCCCGCAACTCGTTGTCGCGGCGGACCTGGTTGAGGGCCTCGGTGTCGCGCAGATCGGTGACGGAAGCATAGGTCGCGCCAAGCCCGCGGGCGAGATGCGACGGCATATCGGGATAGCGCGCGCGGAACTCGTCCGTGACGGCATCCGCAACGGGGGTCCGCGCGTCGCGACCTTCCATGATCCGGTCGACTTCGCGGGTGATCTCGCGGGCCCGGGCCTCGTCGGTGATGCGCTCCCGGTAGGGCTCGGACCGGTCGATCACGTCGCCCGGGCGCGCGAGCAGTTCGGGATGCGCATCGAGGTAGCTGCGTTGCTCTTCTTCGATACGCCGCTCCGCGCGGGAGACGATCTCCCACTCCCGCGCCTCGATCTGGTCTTCGGTCAGACCTTCCGAACGCATGTCCTGGCGGATGGCGCGCTCCATGTCCTCAGTGGCGTCCCGATGATAATGGACCCTCTCCGTCACGGTGCGATCTTCCACGACACCGTCCTCACGCAAGACCCCTGCCCGCTCCAGCGCGACGCCGAGCTGGACATGGGCCCGGTTGAGGGTCTCGCGCGCCGTCTCCAGATCCGCGCGGCGCTCGAGGTTGAGACCGTCCCTCTCGGCCACCCGCGCCAGATCGTCAGCGATCCATTGCCGCTCGAGCGCGGCGTTCTGCGCGCCGGTTTCCATCCGGGCGACCACCACGGACGAACTGATCCCGGTCCCGCGCAGCGCGGTGTCGACCTGCGCCCGCACCTCGGGGTCTCGCAACCGGTCGAGCCGGGCCGCATCGATATTGGTCTCGGAATAGACCCCGCCCTCCGAGGGCTTTTCGGTCAATGTCACGGATCTGAGCCCTAGCGGCTGCATATGCGCGAGCCGCGACTGGATCTCGTTGAGGCTGCGCTCGAGCCGCGGCCGTTCGGCCTCCGGCTTCGCATCGATCATGCCCTGGACGCGCGCGACCTGATCGGCATAACGGGTCCTCAGATCCTCGAACGATTGCTCCTCTGCCATGTAGACGCCTCCTTCCAAAGTCAGCTTGCCGCCCTTGGCCAGAAGCTCTCCCGAGCGGAACAGGGCATCGGCGATGTCCTCGCGGTTGTCCGCAGAGGCCTCAGCGGCAAGCGAGTGATAGATGATCCGGGTGTTTGCGATCTCTTCGAGGGCGCGATCAAGATCGGCCCCGACCCGTGGCCGTGGCTCCGCGGCCCGCCCCTCAACCTTGGCCGCATAGACCTCGCGGGTGCGCGGCGGGTAGTGCACGACACCCCGATCGAGCCGCCGCGTGGCCTCCAGACGCACGCCGAACCGCTCGGCCTCTTCCACCATGGCGAGGCGGAAATCGTCGTAGTTGAACCGGTGATCGCGACCCAGGAAGAAGAACTCACCCTCCTGCGACCGGCGATTCAAAACTATATGTGCGTGGGGGTGATCGCGATCCTCATGCACCGCGATGATGTAGTCGAAATGTCCCTCTTCGGACTGAAAGAACCGCTCGGCGACATTGGCGGTGATGTCGCGCACGTCCTCGCCCCGGGTGCCGATCGGATAGGACATCAGCATATGCGTCGTCTGTCCGAGCTTGGGCTTGAACCCCGCACTCCAGCGCTTGGCGAACCGCTCCGTCAGGTCCTTGATCTCCGATCCCTCAAGCCTCGTCTTCCCATCCAGGAACCCGCTGCTGTCCACGATATGCGAGGACTTGGTGGTGAGGTAATCAAGCTGGTTCATGAGCTGGGATTTGGAATGCGTGCCCCCGCCCCGGATCGCCTTGAAGACCGCCGCACGATGCCCCGCAGCGGCGCGCACGAGCTGCCTCTGCCGGGACGCCTGCAGCCCTTGCATCGAGCCCCGTATCCGGCTCCAGCCATCCCGGAAGATCTCTCCGGTGACGTCATGGACGGCATCATTCAGCCGCATGGGCGAACTCCCTCAGAGCGGCAGTGGCGGAGAGCCGCATCCCATCCCGACGACGGCGCAAAAGCAGGTCGATCTCGTCAGCGGAATCGAGGATGAACCGCGCCAGCGCACGCATCTGCACGAGGCGCAGTTCGGACAACTCTGCGTTCGGCGCGGAGCCTTCCCCCTGCCCCTCCCGGCTGGCTTTCATCATCTGCTTGGCGACCTGCACGACGCCGTTGCCGACCTCGTGCAAGGAGGCCCGGTAGCGCGCCATCTCAGCCGCCAGATTCGCGTCCGGAACGAACGTTCCCCCCGCCGCCTGGATCAGCCGCCGGACCCCCTCCGTGCGGGTCTCGATCCCCGCCGCGGACAGCACCTCATCCAGCGCAGCAAGCTCTTCTGGTGTCAGCTTCACCGTCACCGCGGCCGTCGCCACGGCCGCATCCTTCTGGCGTTCTTCGTCCGCCTTCAACGTGTACTGGATGGCCCGCGGCGTGACCCCGAACCGCTCCGCGAGCGCGGAAGTCCCCACACCTGCTGCGGCCTCACGGATAATCTCCGCCCGCTCCGTCTGTGTCAGTCTCTTGGTCCGGCTCATACGAAGAAAGCCCCCCTATTTCCTGCCACCTTCATTCAAGGTCGCCTTCATCATACGAAACTATATTTACCGGTCAATACAATATTATTGCAGATTGCCCCCAGGCGACCTTGAATTCCGCTTCGAGCCGAGCACCGCAGGTGCGAGGCCCGGCCCGAAGGGCCCAGAAAACCCGACCATCTCCAACCGCACCTCGGCCGCCCGTTGTCATGCCCGCGCCCGAGGGTCTGGCCGAACACGGACCCGTGTTCGGACGGAAGCGAGGGGCGGCGCATCCCTCCACCGACGGGGCTGACGGACAGGGTCAAGGGCGGCCAGATTTGGCTCGGCCCAAATCTCTGCCGGAAAAACCGGCGGGCGTAGCCCGACTGTTATTCCGGATGGCCCCCTTGAGGCTGGCCGGCAGACCTGTTCCAGGCGATCTCTGATATCCCCCGTCAGGACCGCTTGCGGTCCTGACGCCTTCCCGGGGACGCCGGCCGAAGGCAGGGGTTCCCGGGTACAGCGCAGCCTTCCCTGAAACAGGGAAAGGGCCGCCCCTAGGGCGGCCCATCTTTGAGGCGGACTATTCCTGCGGTTCCTTCGCGCTCGGCGGGAACATCACCAGCTCCTGGACCGCGACGGGGAAGTCGAGTTTGAGGCTGAAGAACTCCGAGCCGTCCCCGTTGCGAGTGTTGCGGAACATCGCGCCGACGCGTTGGAAGCGGGTGCGCTCCTGACCTTCGTTGTCGGTGAACTTGACGGGAACGGTGGCGACGTAGTGGTTGGTCATTTGGGTCTCTCCTTTTTGCGATGGGGATCACCCGGCACGGGGGGCAAGGGAGGTCCGCAAACACAAATGCGGAGGGTCCGCGCGCCCCGCGCGTGGAAACCGTATTTGTGTTTGCCGGAGCGTGAGCGGAGGGCACGGACCGCCCGACCCCGTGCGATCCACATCTATGAGCAAAGAGGGGAGACCCAAATGTGCACCCCGCTCCTCAGCCGCCATCGGTCCTGTCGAGTTATGTCAGACGTGACCAGGTCCGCCCCCGCTTCCAACGCGTCGGCGCGATGGTTCGCGTGCGCCCGATCGGCACGACCGCGATCGTCTGCCTCAAGCTCGGCTTCCCCGTCGCCTGTGTGGCGATCCGGGGCGGTGATACAGCCGCAGGTCTGGCAGCAGAGTTGTCGGCCCGGACGGGTCGCCGTCATCGGGCGGCGCGGTCGATGCGCTGCGCCCGCCCCAGCGATCTGCACCCGGACGGGCGGATCGCGGGGTTTCTGGCGCGCATGAGGGCAACCCCGCCGGCTGGCTCCGTCAGGAGACCGCCGCCGGGGTATGCCACTCAGCACGTCCAGGGGCCTCGTGTTCCGGGTGGAGGCCGGCACGGCCGGAACCTGCGAGCGCGGTGACGGCGGTGCAACCGCCGGCAGGGGCCCGGCATGACCGACGATCGATCACCACCGACCTTCATGTTATTTGCGTCTGACTGAGGGGCCACAGACAGTTGAGGAGCGCAGCAGCCCCGCCCGGCCTTAGCCGGGCGGGGCTGCACTTATGGATGGTGTCGCAGTCGTCGAGAGCGTGGAAGGGTTAGAGAGAGGGATCACCGGGCGACGGGGCCGCCCGATGAAAGGTACTGTTCAGGCGAAGAGAGACTCGCTGAGGTGCGAACAATGCGCACAGGCCTCCCGCCAGTGGAAATTGACGCTCCCGCCATCGATAGTCTCCCAATCGGTCCGCAACGCGTCTTTCCCGCAGGCGACGCAGGGGACGACATGGCCGCCAATATCGTGATGGTCTTTCCCGGTGGAAGTTCCGCGCTGCGACGTGCCTGTGCGGTCGCAGTGTCGGCAAAGGTCGTCCTCGGTCTTGTTCTCGTCGGTCATGATCTCATCTCCAGATGTTCGTGGACCACCACGTGAGTGTGGTGGCATGGCCGAATGCCTGGTTGCCGAAACTGTCCGGGTCAGGGACGGCGCAGCCGCCGGCGTGCCGGGCGCAAAAGTTTTCCGGGCGCATCGCCCACCACGGGGGCGTCATCGAACACTGGACCGCCCTCTCCTCCCCGGCCCCCCTAGCCGAAAAGTTTTGCGATCCTTGACGCGGACGGGTTCGGGGGCCATCCGGAGGATATGCTTCCGCACTCATGTGTGTGTGATTAACGACAGGTTTGCCCGACGCGAGCAGGCAAAGGGTGCTGCCCGGACGCGGGACACGAATGGAGCGGCGGGATCGTTTTGCCCCGCAAAACAGACCGGAGCGTAATCCGGTGGAGCGGCCGGGGCGCGACGTGCTCGCGAGACGGGCAAACCGGGACGCCGGGTGCTGCGCCGTGGTGAGGCCGCATGGCCGAATGCGCGATCGGCCTCAGGCCGATACCTCCACCGCGACTTGGCTTACTGTGCGGAGGAGACCGCCAGTTTACGGGCAGGCAGATGAAAACGACGAAAGGGCCGCCCAAAGGCGACCCTCTCTCATTCACGCGTCTGCCGTCTTCTTCGCCGGATCGGCGACCCGCATCACCGTCAGGCCTTTGGCTTCCGCCTTCTGCCCGAGGTTCAGTGCGACCCCGTTGCCGCCGAAGAGCACGACCCCGGTCGCGGCGAACTTGTCGTCCAGCATCTCGTCGTTGCATTTGAAGGGTGCTGCCCGCCCATGCGCGGACCAGCGCGGATCGAAGCGCGCCTGCGCGACGCCACGCGCCCGAGCCCACCGGGCGGCGATCATCTCGGCCCCGTGCTTGCCACCCTTGTGGCAGAGGAAGATCTCCTGGTTGCGGTTCTGCCGGATGCGCTCGCGAACCTTGTCGAGTGTCGTGAAGATGACGTCGATATCGGTCCAGTCGGTCGCCCCCGAGACGATCAGGGGAACCCCCTCGACCTTCGACTTCGCGGCTGTCTCGCGATCGTGCTGTTCCAGCAGCTGCCGGGCCTCGAAGACCGCTCCGGTCTCCTGAGCGCGAGCACTGGCGCGCGATCCCGCGGCCGGGATGAAGGCGTGGCCGGTCTCGACCTCGTAGCATTCCGCCGCCGCCTCGCTCATCACCTCGATGGCCCCGACGATCTCGCGGACCTGCAGGAAGCGGGCCTGCGCCTCTTCGAGCGCGGTCTCGGCGATCTCCGACCCGTCATGGGATTTTGCCAGGGCGCCGATCTTGTCAGCGGTGCGGTCAAGCTCCTTGCCCAGAGCGATCTTGCGGCGCTGCAGAATCGTGGCGAGCCCGTGCGCGAGCGGTTCGATCTCGGTCTCGAGACCGGTGCCGCGCAGCTGGCCAAGCAGGGCCTCGAAAGTCTCGCGGACGATGCTATCGGTCAGGACGTGATCCTCGGGGATGGGCAGCTCCGCGTCTTTCTCCGTCAGGCCGAAAAGTTCGATGGTCTCGTAGGCATTCGCGTTCTCGTATGTCATGTTGGTGTCTCCAGATGTTCGGGGAACCACCACGTGAGTGTGGTGGCATGGCCGTACGTCTGGTTCACCGAATCTGTCCGGGTCAGGGACGGCGAAGCCGCCGGCGCGCCGGGCGCAAAAGTTTTCCGGGCGCATCGCTCACCACAGGCGCGTCATCGAGCACTGGACTGCCTTCTCCACACCCGCCGGCCTCGCCGAAAAGTTTTGCGATCCTTGAGGCGGGCTGATTCGGGGGCCATCCGGAGGATATGCTTCCACGCTCATGTGTGTGTGTTTTGACGGCAGGTTTGCCCGACGCGAGCAGGCAAACGGCGCGACCGGACGCGGGAGACGGATGGAGCGGCGGGATCGTTTTGGCCTCTGGCCGAAACAGACCAGAGTGCAATCCGGCGGAGTGGCCGGGGAGCGACGTGCTCGCGAGACGGGCAAACCGGGGGCCTGGGTGCAACGCCGCGGTGAGGCCGCATGGCCGAATGCGCGATCGGCCGACGGCCGATATCTCCCCTGCGACACGCGCAGCCGAGCAGGGGAGGCCGTCAGGCATGGGTCGGTTCCCTCGGTCGGGGCTGACCGGCTTGCCAGATGCCGCGGATTTCAGTACTCTATTGGAGCACCAAGGAGTCCGCCATGAGCGTTCAAAAGCAATCCGTCAGCTTTACCGATACCGCCTACGCGTTCGCCAGGGAGCTGGTCGAAGCCGGAGAATATCCCAATGTGAGCGCGGCGGTTTCGGGGGAACTGGCGAAGGCCAAGGCAGAACGTGAGCGCGAACGGGCGGTGCTAGAAGCAGAACTTGAACGGCGTCTGGCTCTGCCGCTCGACCAATGGGAACCGGTCGGCGACGCCTCCGACGTCACCGCTGGCGCGCGGGCGCATCTGACCGCAATGACCCGCAAGGCCTGATGCAGTTCGTCCGGCATCCGTTCTTCGAGCGGGATCTCATCGGCATCGTCGATCACATCATCGAAGTCACCCAGGGCGACTCGGGAGCAGCTCTTCGGCGCCTGGATGAGGTCGATGCCTTGCTGCGATCCATTGCAGACAACCCGACATCTGGCGTGCGGCTTGAAGGAAAGCTCGAAGGCTGGCTCGTGCGACATGGCGGGTCCGGCCATCGTCTGACCATCGTCTTCAGGCCGGGTGTCGAGGCGGGTATCATCTACCTCACACTTGTTGCCTTTGGTGGACGGAACTGGATGAGGCTGGCGTCCACCCGGCACATGTTCCCGGATTTCTAGTCACCCATCATCCCGGCCGCCCGCATGCTGAACGCGTTCTTCTCCCGTCCGAAACCGACGATGATGTGATCGTGGATGACAATCTCCATCACCTTGCAGGCTTCAACGATCTTCCGGGTGAGATCGATGTCGGCCTGGCTCGGATGCGGATCGCCGGACGGATGGTTGTGGCACATGATGATGGCTGAGGCATCAAGAACGAGAGCCGAGCGGAGCACCTCGCTGACATAGACCGGAACGTGATCGATGCTGCCGCGGGTCATGACCCTGTCGCGGATCAGCTTGTTCTTCCGGTCCAACAGCAGCACCCGAAACACTTCGACGCGCTCGCGAACGGCGTTGAGCGCCAGGTAGTCGGTCAGCATGGTCCAGGACTGCAAGGCGGCGGTGGACCGGGCATGCCTGCGCAGGATGTCCCGCGCGGCGTCGATGGTGGCGATCTCGGCCTCGGAGAAGCCGGACCCCGGACGTTCGACGATTTCTTGGGGGTCATGCACGGTCATGCGGCATCCAATCGGTTGAGGGTTTCGCGGAGGTTCGTCCCGTCGGGACGCAGGGTGTGGCCGATCTCGTCTTCGAGAGCCATGTAGGCGGAAAGTAGGTCCGGTCGCAGCCGCGCCGCGCATCGCAGATCGGCCAGCGAGGACATGATGCAGAAGCTGCAGGACAGCCGCGTCATGCCGCGGCCATAGGCCCAATGTGGCTCCTGCCCCGCCGCGGCGATGGCGTCGAACACCTCGCGCCGGGATAGCTCATGAATTGGCAGCCAGTCGATCCAGGTTCGACCCGCCACGCTGTTGCGGTTGTTCAGCCTGACGACGTGACGGCTCCAACGCGCGGCGCTTTCCTCGGCGCGCATGCCCATCGCACTGACGATGCGTCCGGCGAAGCGGGGATTGGCCGCGAGATAGCGACGCAACTCCCGCTCGATCGGGCCGCGCTTCTGGTCGGAGGTGCATTGGCGGTATCGCGGGGAGGGGAACATGCCCCGTGCCCGGACCATCTCGAAGAACGACCGGCGCGGTCGTGCGATCACCGGCGGCAGCCCGAACGTGGTCTTCCGGATATGGCTGATCGTTCCCGGCCATTCCACGTCGCCGAGGGTGGCATGGACGATGAGCAGCTGGTCGCGCGGGATGCCAGCCTCAACCAGCCTGATCGACATGGCCTGACTGTCCTTGCCGCCGGAATGGTTGATCGCCACAAGGGCGCCGCGCTCGATCAGGTCGGTGATGTCAGCCGGAATGCGCATCGGAACCTCCGAACATGGCGGTCCAGTTGTTCCCGGCGGGTATCTCATCCCGGCGTTTCAGGACGGCGAGACGGTTCATCAGATCCATGATGACCGGCGTGGTCGGGTGATCCGCCCGATGGCCTCTCTGCGGCCGGGCGAGACTGGGATGTCCGTGTTTTAGGAGGTGAATCGCCGCCTCCAGCGATGGCATATGCGTCTCGCGGTTGGTGAGGTCGCGGGGCAATGCCGCCGCATGGGCGGCAAAGGCCCGGTTGCGCGCCGCACCGGGCCGGCGCCTGCCGATCCGGTGGGCCGCATCGACCCATTCGCCGACGTCGGACCAGGTAAGCCGCGTGCCGGGCGTCGTGTATTGATTATGTGTCATGGGAAGCCCCTCATCCTTGCCGCTCAAATCAAGCCAGCGATGACGAGGCCGGATTTCATGGTGGGACGACCGCAGGCCTCGCAGAAGCCGGCGCGCTGATCCGGTTCGAGATCAGCGGTGTGATCGCAATTGGGCGCCATGCAGATCGCGGGCACGATGCTGTCGAGCGCATAGTCCTCCAGGAAGTCCGCGACCTCGGCGTAACCTTCGGTCTCAGCGAGCGTGACCAGTTTGGGATGGGAGAGATTGAACATGGCTGTCGTCCTTCTGATGGGGTGAAACGAGAAGAGGGGAGCCGCGCTGCCGCGGCTCCCCTCACGGGACCTGCCTTTCGGGGACAGGAGGCGCGGGCCGGTCGGAGACAGGACCGGCACCGCCCCGTCAGGCCTGGTTTCGGAGGAGGATCAGGCCTGCACGGGTGAAAGGCGCCCAGGTTGCCCGGGACGCCCGTTCGGTGGAAGTCGTCGCGCGTCAGCCCACCAAAGCGAGGCCGGTGTTGTCAGACCGCTCCTGGCCGGCGCTCTCGACGAAGGGAATGATCGAGAAGGTCTGGCCGCCCCGCTGCTCCTCGTTCTGAACAGCGTTCACCCGCAGATCGCCATCGGGCGTGTTGATGAGGAGCGAGACGTAGTCGTTGCCGGTCCGGTTGCTCTTCGCCATCCAGGCCGAGCCCACGCGGATCGGGTGGCCCTTGGGCGAGCTGACCTCGATGCGGTAGTCGGGATGGGTCTCCTCGGTCTTGAACGCGTTCTCGACGAGGATGAAATCGAGGTCGAACATCATGTTGGCGATGTAACCGGCGAAGGCGTTGTCGGCATCCATTGCGGTCAACTCGCCCGAGATCGAGCCGGACTTCATGGCACCGTTCGACACCAGCGGGATGATCTCGAATTCACCGGTCATCGCTTCGCGCGCTTCCTTCGTCTGCACGGCGTTGACCCGAAACGGCCCGAGGCCGACATCGATCTGCATCGAGATGTAGGGATTGCCGGTGGTATTGCCGGTCTCGTTCCAGGCCGTGCCGATGCGCACCTTGCGGCCGGATTTGTTCACCGCGGTCACGTCATAGTCCGGGCTCCGCTCGGACATCTTCGTCCGGGTTTCGAGTTGGATGGCAACATCGAACCGGGTCGAATGGATTATGCCGGAATAGGCGGTGGCTGCGGTCTCGGCGTTTTTCGTCAGGGTTCCTGCGAACATGGGTCTTCTCCTTGGGTTTGCCGCTGCCCGGCTTTTTGCCAGAGCACGCGGGATTGCTTTTCGACCCCTCATGGGATCGCAAAACCGAAAGCCCTCTTTCCTTTCTCTCCTGACCGTCAGCCCGGCCCGGCGCTGGACGAGGTGTCCCACGTCGCCACGTGCGCGTCCCTCCCCTGCTCTGCCGCTGCACAGTGCATCGGCTCAGATATGAAGAAATCGGCCTCGGCTCCGTTCAGCCGTCGGCCGCTCCGGTCGGTCAGACCGATGGTGCTGCCGTTTGGCACAAAGGTGATGAGGTATTGGCCGAGACCATCCCGGTGAACCCGGTAGCCCTCGTTCGCCCAGTGGACGGATTTGCCGGCACCCACGGCGGCCTTGATCTCCGCAATGTTCATCTGGATCTCCATTTCAGTGTTGGCGGCAGAAACAAGAGAGGCCCGATCCGCGGATCGGGCCTCAGTGCAACTGCGATTGATCTACCAGTCAAAGGCCTCGAGATAGGGGACCGGCGGGACGTCCCGATCGAAGAGGACGCAGTCGCAGCCTGCATCCATCGCCAACGCCATGACCCTCTTGAAGGCGTCACAGTTGACGCCTTCCGGTAAGTCGGCGAGCGTTTCCGGGACGGAGAACAGCCAGCCATATTCGCTGAGCATGGTTGGCGATTTGGCGAAGAGCCCGTCTTCGATGGCCTGAGCGGTCTCCTCGGGCAAATGTGCGGTGCTGCAATCGTAGAACCTGCGGACATTGCGCATGATCAGCCCCTCCCTTCCATCCAGTCCTTGAGACCGAGGATCGTCCTGCCCGCTGCCACCTCTGCCATCCAGGCGACCCGCGGATCGCCGACGATATCTGGAGGATCAAAGTCGATCCGGCCATTGGCCATCCATGGCTCGGGCCGGATGCGGATAAGCCAGTCGGCGAGCGACGGGATGCGGCCCTGGCAATCCTCGCGGACATGCTGCTCGCCGATCCAGCGGGTCGGAATGACCCGGCCCGCACTGTTGGTCAGCGTTCTGCCGAACTGGCGCTCCAATTCGAAGATGCCGAGCGTGTTGTGCCTGTAGGCTCGGTGGACGAAGAGCGCGAGGTGCTCCTTGGAGACATCAAAAAACTCGTGCAGCGCCTGGTAGTCCGAAGGCTTGCCGCCGTACTTCCGGGCGGAGCTTTCGGCATGATGCAGGGGATGGGCCATATCAGAGCCCCTCGTCAAAGCTGTGGGAGCATTCGACATATCGGTCGGCGTGATCCAGCGTGATGCTGTCGGCGGTGACATCCCAGGTCAGCGTGCCATAGCCGCCCTCGTTGTTCTCGAAGCCCGGATGCTGGTGATAGGCGACGGACCAGGCGAAATCCTCGACTTTCGTGCGGAGGTCGTCGGGGAGTTCGATGCCCGCGGGCTGCACCGTCACGTCTTCGACATTGCCGGAATCGCCGTAGCCTTCGTATTCGGCGGCCACCTCGGTAACGCCGAGGGCACGCAACTGCGGGAGCAGTTCGCCCCTGGCAGCCTTGTTCGCGGCTTCGCGCTCGGCCTGCCATTTCGCCATCGTCTCGGCGAAGTCGATCTGGGGATCGGTCATGGGTCTCGTCCTTGTGTCTGGGATTTAGGGATGCGCCGAGGCGGTCGGAGACCGGCCACGGCGCCGGAACGCGGACGGGCCAAACCCCTTCCGCGTTCCCCCCTGACCGAGAGCCCGCTTTACCTTTCAGGCGGCGCGATCAGCCCTGGAGGCTGATCCGTCCCCCACGATCCGGCCCAGGATCGCGGCGGTATCGACGCCCTCCCCGTGGGGCACGAAGACCCGGAGCTGGAAGGCGATGATCTCCGTGAAACACCCCATGGCCTTCAGCCCGTCGATCGTGCCCCGGTCGGCCCCGTCGATCTCGAGGCGGGCCGCGCCCGCGACCCGGCGGCGGGTGAGCGTGAGGCCCCGGCCCAGATCGACCGGCGCGGTGGACCCGAGCGCCGCCGTTAGCATCTCCTGCGGGGTTTTCGGGGTGCCGACCATAAAACGGGCTCTGAGCGCGGCCGCACCGTCCTCGCTGACTGTGCGGCCGATCATGCTCCCCTGCCCCTCGGGCGTGACCCGGTAGATGCGTTCGTTGCCCGAGGGGATGTCCTTCCAGATCGGCAGTAGCAGCCCGGTCAGCAGATAGAGCTTCGTCGTGGTCACCTTCGGCAGGCTATCGGCCTCCTCGTCCCAGAGGCGGCGGAACTCGGACGGCTCGATCTCTTCCCAGGCGGAAGCCTGGAACTACCCTTCCTCGACATAGGTGGACCCGCTCGGCCGGGTCACCTTGCGCATGAGCGTGACAATCTCCTCGTCGTACATCTGCATCGGACGGGCTGAGATGAACGCCGCGCGACCCGACGCGCGGTTGATCATCGGCAACCTGTCGGGGTTCCGATCCAGCACCTCTTCTGCGGAGAGGATATGGACGGGGTCCGTCACCTCAAGTCCGATTATGCGCGTCACTGCTCTGGAGCGCGGACAGGTCCAGAGGTCTTCGGTCGAGACCTGCTCTATCCGCTCGCCACGCAGTGTCTCGACGCCGAGATCGAGCGTGCCAGCCGCCCGCGCCCGCTCGGTCTGATCGGCGATCCGGCTCATGAACTCGGCGAAGAGCGCGTTCTGCATGTGGATGGGCAGCGCCAGCACCCGGTTCAGGAAGCGTTGGATTGGTGGAAGCTCTTCGAGCAGCACGCCGTCCTGGTCGATCAGCCGCAAGGCGGTCCAATCGCAGAACTTCTCATAGCTCATGGCCCCGGCACGCCCGGCGGCCAGGTCGGCGTAATAGCCGCGCAGCGCACCCCTTGCGATCGGGCTCTCGAGATTGTCCTCCTCGCGGAACATGCCCTGCGAGCCGGTCTCGCGCTGGCCCTTGGTGAGCGCCCCCAGCTGATCGAGCCGCCGGGCGATGGTGGAGGTGAAGCGCTTCTCGCCATGCACATCCGAGGTGCAGACCCGGAAGAAGGGTGCTGACACTTGAGCCGAACGATGCGTGCGTCCTAGCCCCTGGATTGCCGCATCGGCCCGCCAGCCGGGCTCCAGCAGATAGTGGCGCCGCCGCTTCTGGTTCTTCGCCGTCTTTGCGGCATGATAGGACCGGCCCGTCCCGCCCGCATCGGAGAAGATGAGGATGTCCTTCTCGCCATCCATGAAGGCGCGGGTTTCCGAGGAATTGCTGTTGGCGCTGCGCTTTTCGATAAACAGGGCCCCGTCGCTGGATTTCAGGGATCGAATGGAGCGCCCGGTTACTTCGGCCACGGCCTCATCGCCGAAGGCCCAAAGGATCTGGTCGAGCGCGGCGGGAATAGGCGCAAGCGCCATCAGCTCCATCATCGCCGCATCGCGCAAGGCCTCGGCCTCGCGGGAGACGACCAGGGCACCGTTCGCATCCCGCAGCGGCTCGGCCACCATGTTTCCGTCGATCTCCACGAGCTTCTGGGCGTGGATCGGGAAAGCCTGTTCAAGATAGGACAGCACATAGTCGCGGGGCGTGAGCGCACCTTCCACCAGCTCGTCTTCGGGATCCATCGCCTCGAGGCGTCGTTTCAACAGGCTCTCGCCAGTCGAGACCACCTGGATGACGCAAGCATAGCCGTCCGCAACATCCTCTTCGATGGCGCGGATGACGGTCGGGGCTTTCATGCCCATCAGGAGGTGATTGAAGAAGCGCTGCTTGGTGCTCTCGAAGCGCGACTTCGCCGAGGCTTTCGCGGCAGAGGCGTTCGTCTGACCGGAGGCATCATTGACGCCTGTCGCGGTCAGCGCCGCTTCGAGGTTGTGGTGGATGGTCCGTAATCGCGAGGACGCGATAATGCGAAGGTGTCCGGGATTCATTTTTGTTTTCCTTGGCTTCTGGATATCAGCGCGGGCTTTGCTGCGCATTATTTTGATTGCAAACCTCGGCGGCTTTCCAACCGTCTGAGGAGACATTCATGTTGAAATTGCACGACGAGCTGATCGAAGAGCTTGCGAAATCGCTCATGGAGCAGAACTACAATCCGGTGGTCGTGACCAACCATCGGCTCTACGCCCGCCGGTTCCTGGACTACCTGGCTGAGCGTGGCATGCCGGTGACGATGGTGACGCCAGCGCAGGTCGATCAGTATTTCCGCCACGCAGTCCTTTGCTTTCAGGATCGCTACGGTCGTCCGCCCAGCTCACGCTGGCACAGGCTGCCGCAAACAGCGATCGGCAGGTTGCTCCGCCTCGCCCAAGGCACGTGGCCGCCTGAAACAGAAATCGAATCGGGTGCGATGCTCCGGCACGCCATTTGCCATGATTACGGGAACTGGATGCGTGACGAACGCGGTCTGTCAGATGCGACGATCGACGCGCGCTCACGGGAGGCGCGGCGCTTTCTGGATTGGTACTTCTGCCGCAGCGGCGCCGACGATCTCTCGGCAATGGCCGTGCGCGATATCGATCACTACATGGACATGCGCGCCATCGGTCTGCGCCGGATATCGCTCTCGGGTTCTGCCGCATGGCTCCGTTCGCTGCTACGCTATCTCCATCAGTCGGGGCGGGTTCCGACCGATCTGAGCCCACAGGTCATCGGCCCCATGCTCTATGCCTACGAGGATGTTCCCTCGATCCTGAGCCGCAGCCAGATCGATCTGGTTCTGGAGGCCACCGGCAGAGACAGGTCGCCGAGGGGCCTGCGCGACCATGCCATTTTGCTGATGCTTGCCACCTACGGGTTGCGGCAAGGCGAGATCTGCAATCTCCGGCTCGACGACATCGACTGGCGCGCGGATTCGCTGCGGATCCGGCACACCAAAACCAATGCCTGTTCCACCATGCCGCTTCTGACGCCGGTCGGCGATGCGCTGCTTGACTATCTGCGTGCCGGGCGCCCGCAGGTCGAATGCCGGGAAATCTTCATCCGCTCTCTTGCACCCTATACCCGGATGACGAACTTGCACGGCATGGTCAAAAGACGTCTGGCGGCAGCGGGCGTCACCCCGGTGGGAAAACGTGGACCGCATATCTTCCGCCACGCGCGTGCGGTTGAACTGCTGCGGGCGTCGGTTCCGCAAAAGATCATCGGCGACGTGCTCGGGCACCGATCAACCGAGTCCACCAACACCTATCTCAAACTTGCCACCGAAGATTTGCGGGCGGTAGCGCTCGACGTGCCCGGATCGGAGGTGCTGTCATGAGCGCCTGGCACGATCCCGATCGCACCATCATCGACGCCTTTCTGGAGAAGTCGCAGTTCCGGCCGGGAAGCAGACCCACGTATCGCTGGTTCCTTCGCAGCTTCGAAGATGTTGCGCTCCGGCACCCTGCAGTGGATCGCCAGATGATCGAAGACTGGTTGGGCGAAATGGCACCGCGCTGGAAATTGTCGACGCTATTGAACCAGGTCTGCATCGTTGACCGTTTCCTCGACTATCTGGTCCAGAACGAGTTGATCGCCAGCAATCCCGTTGCCGAGCTTCGCAGGCAGCACAACATCAAGCAGAACAAGCCGATCTGGCGTGCCCTTGCATCGTCCAATCCCGACGAGGCCCTCGCGGGACTGTATCGGCCTGCGCCCTACGGCAGCGTTCTGGGCGACTTCATGCGTGACCATGTCGCGCTGATGCGAAACCGGGGCTACCAGTACGAAACGCAAGCTCATTGGTTGCTGCGGTTCGACCGGTTCCTGCAGGCTCATCCGGAACTGGCCGGAGAGCCGCTTGAGACGATGTTGACGCATTGGGCGGCAGCAAAGCCGACCCGCAATCACGCGGCAGAATGCCAGAAGCTGGGGCGCATCCTGACCAAGGCGCGGCAACGGCTCGATCCGAACATCCCGCCGAAACGCTTCAACCCGCGACCGGAGCGGGAGGTGGCGCGGGAGCACCGGCGTCCGCATATCTTCAGCCCGGCTGACATCCGGCTCATGCTCGAAGTTGCCCGATGCTATCCGTCGCCGCATGCCCCGCTGCGGCCGCTAACCCTCTACACGATGATCTTGCTGGCCTATTGCGCCGGGCTGCGACGTAGTGAGATTGCGTGGCTCGATCTGGGCGACGCCGACCTTCGATCCGGCACGATCACGATCCGGGAAACGAAGTTCTACAAGACCAGGATCTTGCCGTTATCGGGCAGCGTCATGGTTGAACTGCGCGCCTATCTCGATGCGCGGCGGCGCGCTGGTGCCCCACAGGACCCGCAGTCGGGGCTGTTCTGGCAGGATCACTTCAAGGATCGTTACGCCCCGGTGGTGGTCACAACGATGATCACCAACGTCATGCGCCGCGGCGGGTTCAAACCGCTTTCCGGACGGACAGGGCCGCGTGTGCATGACCTGCGGCACTCGATGGTCGTAAACCGGATCCTCCAATGGTACCAAGCCGGCATCAACCCGCAGGACCGGCTGCACTTCCTCTCGACCTATCTGGGTCACCGGGACATCAACTCGACGCTGGTCTACATCACCGTCACGCAGGATCTGCTGCAGGAAGCCAGCGAGCGGTTCCGCGTCGTCGGTGCCCCCTGCCTCAACGGGGAGGCGCTGTGATGAAAGCCGCAAATCCCTTCCCCGAACTATTGCGGGCCTTCTTCCAGGAATGGCTGGCGGAACAGCGCAGCGCCTCGATCCACACCATCAAGTCCTATCGGGACACCTGGCGGCTGTTGCTTCGGTTCGTCGCGGAGCGAAACGACCGTGGTGTCGCAAGGATCACCCTGGCCGACGTCTCCGCCGGCGAGGTCCGCGCGTTCCTCAATCATGCTGAACATGGTCGCAAGGGCACGATCGGCACGCGCAACTGCCGGCTTGCCGCCATCCGCAGCTTCTTCAGCTTCGTGGCGGACAAGGATCCCGAATATGTCGCCCAATGTGCAGAGGTCCTCGCGATCCCGCTCAAGCGCAAACCCACCGCCGCACCCTGCTATCTTGAGCCAGCGGAGGTCGAGGCCATTCTCGCGCAACCCGACCGGTCGACCATCGAAGGGATGCGAGACCATGTGCTGCTGTCACTGCTCTATAATAGCGGTGCGCGTATCCAGGAGGCGCTCGATCTCTGTCCCAAGGCGATCCGGTTCGAAGCACCGTATTGCGTGCGTCTTTACGGAAAAGGTCGAAAAGAACGCATCTGCCCGCTTTGGCCGGAAACGGTGGCGTTGCTGAAAAAGCTGCTGGAGCGGCAGCCGCGCGCACCGGATGAGCGCATCTTCGTCAATCGTTACGGCGAACCCCTGGGGGCATCGGGCGTGCGGTACAAGCTGGCGAGTTACGTCGCAGCGGCGGCGAATGCGACACCCACGCTTCGCTCGAAGCATGTGACGCCGCACAGTTTCCGGCACGCGACGGCCGTCCACCTCGTCGCGGCGGGCGTCGACATCACCGTCATCCGAAGCTGGCTGGGGCATGTCAGCTTGGACACCACCAACCACTATGCCCAGGCCAACCTCGAAACCAAGCGAAAGGCGCTCGAACAGGTTGGCGTTCCAGCAGCAGGAAATCGACCCGCGCGATGGAAACGTGACGCGGACCTGCTCGACTGGCTCGACACCCTCTGACCCCGAACCACGGAGAAATAATGTGAAGGACGTAGCCCTGAACTCCCTGAATGATAGCGATGGTGCCGCATTCCTTCGCATTATCGCGTCCTCGCGATTACGGACATTATGCGCAGCTGCGCATAAGGTCCGGAAAGCCCCGGCATAGGCATCGTAGATCTCGATCTGGGCGGGTGTGAGCGCATGTTCGAGCACGTCGTACTCAACACCGTCGAAGCTGAGCACCCGCGCGGTGTAGAACCCGAGCGTCTTCAGGTCGCGCGCCACGACTTCCATCGCAGCAACGCCCCCGGCTTCCATCGCCGAGACGAAGCTTTCGCGGCTCGGGAAGGGATATTCGGGCCCCTGGCCCCAGAGCCCGAGGCGGGAGGCATAGGCCAGGTTCTGCACGCTGGTGGCTCCCGTCGCCGAGACATAGAAGACCCGGGCCCGGGGAGCCGCGAGCTGCAGACGCAGCCCGGCGAGGCCCTGCTGGGAGGGTTTGACCCCCCTGCCCTCGTCGGACCCGGCGGCGTTCTGCATGGCATGGGCCTCGTCGAAGGCCAGCACGCCGTCGAACCCGTCGCCCATCCAGTCGAGAACTTGGCTGAGCCGGGTCCTCCCGCATTTGCCCGCCGACCGCAGCGTCGCATAGGTCACGAAAAGGATGCCGTCGCCCATCGGAATGGGTTGATCTGGCTTCCATTTGGAGAGCGGCTGGATGTCGGCGGGCGAGCCGCCGAGATCGGTCCAGTCGCGGATCGCGTCCTCGATGAGCGTGGTGGACTTCGAAATCCAGACCGCCTTGCGACGACCTGCGAGCCAGTTCACCAGGATGAGACCGGCGCATTCCCGGCCCTTGCCGCAGCCGGTACCGTCGCCAAGGAAATAGCCGAGGCGGTAGGCACACGCTTCCGGATCATCGTCGGCGCGGGTCATCCGGGTCTGGTCCTGGTCAATGGTAAACCGCCCCGGCAGGTCGCGCGCGTGGGCATCGTTCGCCATGAGGATGGTCTCGAGCTGGGCCTCGGAGAGATGGCCCTCCTCGATCAGACGGCCGGGCAGGCGCAGATCAGCGGCGGCTTCGCCGTTGGGTGCCGGAGGGGCAACCGAGGCCATGGCTATACTCTCGACCAGGGGGGTCGGATGTTCCCGGGCACCCTCAATCTCGATCCGCTGCGGACGATAGCGGGCATAGATGTCGGAGACGGGCGTGTTCTCGCGGGGGGTGTCGAGGCAGGTGAAGGCCAGCGGGATGGCGGCATGCGATTTGGGTTTGGCAGACGCCGCTTGGGCGATTGGGCGCTGACGTGCAACAGGGACACCGACCCGGCGCGACCCAGTCCGAAACTGCGCACCGGTTTGGATCGAGGGAGTGGCAGTGCGGGTTGCGGCGATATCATCGATGATTTGGCGCGCCGCGTCCAGATCGTCGACCATGGCACGGACGATCTCGATCTCCTCCTGCACCTTGTCGAAGACCATGAGCTGGGTTTCGACGGTGGTGCCGAGTTTGCGGTAAACGTGGCCCGGAATAGTGAGCGCGAGACGGGGCTTTGCGATGGCCGAGGCCCGTGCCCAATGGGCCGCGTCTCGTTTTGGCGAAAATCCCATCGGCATGATCGCCGCGAGACGTCCGCCGGGTGCCAGCCGTTTGGCAGCGCCGATCAGATGTTTCGCCGCAATGTGCTTGTCGCGCGACCGATCGACCGATGAGGCGAAGGGCGGATTCATCACGATGACACCGGGAAGCTCGGGCACCGTCAGGAGATCATCAATATGTTCGGCGTCAAAGCCGGACACCTCGCCCCCGAACACCGCCTCGAGAAGCGCCCGACGGACGGGATCGATCTCGTTCAGCATCGGTTTGCCACCCGCGCAAACTGCAAAACCAGCCAGCGCGCCGGTGCCGGCCGAGGGTTCCAGAAAGGTCTCAGCGGGGCGAATGGCGGCTGCGCGTATTACCAGTGCCGCAAAGGGCAGCGGCGTAGAGAACTGTTGCAGGCGAATCTGTTGCTCGGAGCGCCGGGTCTCCGTCAGGAGCCGTGAGGCGAGCAATCTGGCCGTCGCGAGCGCGTCCGAACCGCTGTCCCGCATGATCGCCGTCACCGTGGCGGCCTGCATCAGGTCATAGGCCATGCGCCACGACCACGCGCCGCCGGCATCGCTACCGCCGAAACTCTCGCGCATGATCCGAGCGAGCGATGAGCTCTTGAGCGGTTGCTTCTCAATCTCGCTGCCGATCAGGCGAATGGCCTGCAGAAGCTGTGGTTTCGATGGGAAATCGCGTGCGAGTGCCGGGCTTCGGTTGTCCATATCGTCTGTCCTTTGAGTCAGGTTGTGGGTCCGACAGGACAGAAAGCCGCCTCAGCGCTTTCAAACGCGCGGAGGCGGCTCAAGGCTGAACAGATAGCGATGTTGCCGGCGGTCAGGAATCGTTCCCGGCGAAAAACTCGGCCAGAACCGGACTCGCCTCACTCTTCGCCGAGCCGAGGAGCTCGGACCCGGCGAGCAAGGCTTTCGACAGACGCACGAGGCCGCCTGTCTCCTCGATGCGGTAGCAGCGACGCTTTTGCCCTCCGCGCCGGTAATGGGTGGCGGTCACGATCTGGCAGGTGCTGCCATCGCTCAGCGTGACCGGCGCAGCGAGCTTGATTCTGTCGCCCTCTTCGTAGTCCAGGATCGCCGCCCAATCCCGGCAGCGCTGACGCCAGGCATGGGCATAGCTGTCGGGATCCTTCAGCTCAGACAGTAGGGCAAGGAGGCTAAGAGACGCTCGCGACTCCACCGGCCCGGCACCCTCCTCCATGTCCTTGTAGCCCCAGCAGCCGTCGTCGTAGCGCGTCAGGAACACAGCGCCGAAGGTGATCGATCCGTCGTCGTCGGTGGCGTAGGTCGCGTCTTCCACTGGCGAGTCATTGATATTGGTGATTTTTGCAGCGGCATACCAGGTCGACCCGACCTTGCAGGCCTTGAGCAGCACTGTCTTGCGCGTATCCGTTTCGAACGTGCAAAGCCGGGCGATTTCTGCCTTCTCGTCCGCGTAGGTTTTGACGCGACGGTCGGTGTAGAAAAGCCAGCCCATTTCAGAGTCCTTTCTCTTGAAGGGAATTGTTGGTCGCCAATGTCCCGAGAGCGCGAAGCGCGGTAGGGTATTGGCGACGCGATTGTGAGAAAGGGCGCGTTACGCCGCCCTCTGATCATCGATCTCGAAGAGCGCATCGAGCGGCACCCGGTAAGGCAGCATCTCGTCGAAGTCCTCGCAATTGCCACTGTTCTGCACAATGGCGTGGGTGTCACTGGCGTCCTTCAGGATCACCCGGAACGTCCCGCCGAGACCGGAGGGGACATCATAGATGCCGCCGATCAGATAGTCGGCGGCGCGGCGCAGGAAGACGCGGATCGTGTGGCCGTCAGTGGCCAGCCGGATGATGTCATGACCGCGGTCGATGAGCATCTGCACGTCATCGAGAATGTCAGTGTAGAACTGGCCGGTCAGATCGCGAAACGCCGCCTGCCGGGCCGCCATCCAGTCCGGATCGCGGAAAGGGTTGATGCCCTCGGCGAAGGCGTAGGAGGGATCGGCGCGTTCAGTGGTGACGATCCGCGTCGTCGTGCCGTCGATCCCGTTTGAGCGCAGATGGACGCCATTTCCGACGATCAGGATCAGGGCGGGTTTGCCGACCGGCCCGTTCCAGTTGGGCAGGAAGGTGGAACAGCCGCGCGCATGCGCGATCTGCGCCGCGACGCTCGCCGCGGTGAAGCTGAGAAGGGACATGGGATTTACCTGTAGGTAGGAGGGAGGGGTGCGACCCGCGCCTAAGTTTCGGCGCGGGTCGCCTGCTCGATCAAGCCGCTTCAGCGACCCCGGTTTCGTCTTCGGGCGCCTCGGCCTCGCTGGCATCAACCGGCTCGACACCCGCCGTCTGCATCATCGGCGGGCACCAGGCGGCGACCGCCGCCCGCTGCGCATCTGTCAGCGTTGCGAAGGGCTCGGCGAAAAGCTTGTCGCAGAATTCGACGACTTGCTTCTTGGTCGAAGAGGCCAATGTCACCGCCTCCTGTGCGAGCCCCAACTCCTCACCGAGAATCTTCAGAAGCCAGGCCTTCTTGAAGCGGTTGAAAAGCGCCGCGTTCGGCGTCCAGTGCGCCCGGATGTCCGGCATGACCTCGATCTCGAAATCATGCATCAGGCTGTCGCGCTGCCGGTCCCGTGCGAAACAGGATTGCGTGGTCGCCGCCGTGGCATAGGCCACGAGTTTCGCCTTCTCGCGCGCATCGAGCGCCCGGAAGAGCGCGAACTGGTCGGCGGGAGATTTCGCGTCATTGGCCCAGGAGAGGTCGAGCGCGTCATGAGCCTCGGCCACCTGTTCGAGCGAGGTGCCGTCGATCTCGTCCATCTTCGCGTGACTGCGATATTCCTGGCGCGCATCGACCTTGATCGCCTGGGTGACGCCCATGCCGTGGTCCAAAACGTCGGTGACGAGCTTGAAGAGTGTGAGGTCGAGTGTGGCCTCCGGATGCATCGCCATGGCCGCGCCGAGCGCCATCGCGCGTTCGGTCTTCAGATCCTCGGTCAGCGAGGCGGGATAGGTGATCTCATCACTATCCGCCGTGCCTTTCTCGCCCGACGCGGTGGAAGCAGCCTTGCCGGAGCTCTCCGCCTTGTCTTCAGGGCGCACCATCCCGACATGCAGGGAGATCTTGCCATGCGACCAGGAGGCGATCACGCCGGAGCGCGCAAGATCCTCAGCGCTATAGGCCTCCTGTAGGTCCCGCGCCTCGGCCTCCAGCGCGTCCACGCGTTCGTAGAGTTCATTGTACGCCTCGTCCTCGAGCTCCTCGTTCTCCATCTCGCGCTCGAGTTTCTCAAGCTCGGCGGTGATCGCGTCCAAGCGCTTCTGGCCCTTCTCGTCGGGTTCGACCGGACCCGGATAGACCCGGCCATAGTCTGCCATGGCGGCATAGTCGTACTGGATCACCGCATCGGCCCAGGCAAAGCCGATCTCTGCCCGCGCCTCTTCGGCGGCAGCGGCGAGTTTTTCCAGCAGGATCGTCTCGACCAGCGCGGAATCCTCCAGCACGGAATGCTCGTCCAGGAGATCGGCCGCGATGGCACCACCCCGCGCCTCGTAGTCTTTCCGCACGAAGGCACCGATATCGTCGCTGACCTGTACGCCGCGCGACTTCAGCGCATTCCGGACGGTATAGGCCTGGACATAGTTGTCCTCTTTGGTGAGCGCCTCGAAGACCTCGCGTTGCACCTCCTGGCTCGGGTGATCGGCGAAGGCCTTCATCGTGTCGAGCGTAATCGATTTGGCGCGGGCCGCGGCGCGGATGTCGGGATGGATGAGCCCGTAGCGCAGCCGGCCTTTCACGGCGGCCACGGTCGTGCCAAAAGTCCTGGCGATGGTCTCGGGCGTCTGGCCGTCGACCTCCATCATCCGCGCGAAGGCCTCGAACTCGTCGATGGCGTTCATGGGCGCCTGGGTGATGTTCTCGGCCAGCGACAGCGCGGTGGTCACATCGCAATCGTCCGGGACCAGGCGGCAGTCGATCTTGGTACGGTTGGTGAACCCCTTGGCGGTCTTGTCCGCGACGAGCTCGAGGAGCGCCGCGTGCCGCCGGCCGCCGGCGAGAACGCCGAACTTGCCATCGATCTTCTGGACGAGCAGCGGCTGCAGGAGCCCCAGCACAGCGATGCTGGCCTTCAGATGCGCGATGTTCTCGGGGGCATAGGTTTCGGGGGAGTTGGTCCGCACGTTCGCGGGATGGGTGACGAGATCGCCGATGGCGACGGAAACGGGTTTGAACGCTTGTGTCATGAGATGTCCTTCTATGGGTTCTGCGCCACCCGGACGTCCCGGGCGGCCTCACCGATCCCCGGATCCGGGAACCAACAGGACAAAAGGCCCGCATTCCCTTTCATGGGGTCAGCGGGCCTTTCACTGCTCGGCAGGCTTGGCCCGCCCTTACCAGTCGCGCGCCATCATGACGGTCAGCACGCGCATGGTGGTCTTGGGGTTGTCGGGGGTCTCGGCACCGTATCGGAAGTCAGAGTCGGCCTCGAACATGTCGATTTTCCAGAACACGGTCTCACCGCGGATCGTGACCGCCCCGAAATCGTGCCAGCCCTCGGGATCGTTCTCAGGCTCGAAGGTCTCGAACGCCCCCGTGGCTTTCACCGCCTCCGCCATGAAACCGTCTCCGGCCTCCATGAGCGAACGGGTGACATGCATGCGCCCTTGGATCGGTTGATCCGGCGCGATGCCGAGACAGGCAAGCCTGCGGAAGGCGTCGTTCTGTGCGGCGATGGTGGCGGCGTCGGGCGGGGAGATCTCGGCGGGTTCAGGATTGCTCATGGGTCTGTCCTTTCCGGATGGGTTGAAACCACCTGACCCGAAGCCTTCTTTCCCTTTGCTCAGAGACATTCCCTCACGCGGCCCGATCGGCATCCTCCACCCTGCCCGCCTTCGACCGGGCGATCAGATAGTCGCAGGCGCGCTGCGCGTCCGCCGCATGCTTGAAGATCGCATTGGTATCCGAGCGCAAGACCCGGAGCCAGTTGTAGAGATAGGCGGCATTCATCTCGAGCGTATGCGCCGTGAAGCCGAGCTGTTGGCCGAGGAAACAGGACGTCAGCTCGGCAATATATCCTGACAGTCCAGCCCCATTCTGAAATTTTTCGGCAATGAGAACGGTTTTGGTCATGCCGCTACCTCCTCTGCATGGGGCTGCTGCGCATGCATCCAGTCGGCCGCCTGCTGCGCCTTGCTGGCGGCGGTGAAGATGGCCTTGGGGTCGTCTTTCAGGACCTTGAGCCACGAGGCAATATAGGCGGCATGATCGGGGCGCGGATGGTGGGCGACCCCGAGGTCTGCCAAGACGAGCCCGCTGAGAATTTCCACGCAGCATTCTTCGGCGGCATAGGCGGCCGAACCAAAGCGACCGGAAAGATCGCGGTCGAGCCTGTGCTTTGCGCCACTGGCGTGACCATTCTCGTGTAGCCAGACACCGTAGAACGACGCGGCATCGCGAAACGAAGTGAACGGCGGCATGAACACGGTGTCGGCCGACGGGCGGTAATAGGCTTCCGATCCACCGAACTCCGTCTTGACGCCCAGGTTTGTGATGAACGCTTCCGCATGGGCAAGGCGTTCAGCCTCGGGCAGCACAGGGGTCGCCGGGCGCTCGTACCCGTCCACTTGAGCGATGTTGAAGACAGAAAATGCGCGGGCGAACATCCGTCGATGCCCGTCATCATCGTCTTCGTCGTCGGCCTGCTGGGAAACCTTGATCTCCCTCCACAAGACGACCGTGGTGGAGCGTTCTCCTTTACGCACCTGCGCGCCGGCATCCTGCCATTGCTTGTACGTTCCCCAGATACCGTCGCCATATCCGGCGGCAAAGCCCGTGGCCCAGAGCGCCAAAGTGTTTATGCCGCGATAGCGCTTGCCGGATGAAACGTTGGTCGGACGCGCGATGCTGCTCCCGTCGTGGAACCAGGGCGCACGCCAGTCGCCGGTGCCTGCCTCGATGGCGGCGATGATCTCGGTGGTGATACGGTTATAAACATCGGCGCGCCCGGCCGATGAGGAAGAGCGGGACATGACAGGTCTCCAGGACGGGCGGAGCAGGCCTCTCCCGCTCTCCTCATCCCGTCACTCACCCCGATCCCAAGCTCCCTCTCCCTTTACCGCCGCCCGAACGGGCGGCGTCGCGCCCTCGGGCGCGATCCGGGCCAGCACACCCTCGATCCGGTCAACTTCCTGCTGGAGCGCGGCCCGCTGCAATCCGGGCAGCCGCTTCTCGCGCAGCAACATGCGTGCCTCATCAGCACTTCGCTCCCAGACGGGCCTGTGATGTTCCGCGATGCAGGCGTTCGGGCAGCGGGTCGGTTCACAAAGCGCTGTCAGCGGGCGGTCTGCCGCGGCATCCGTCACGCGCTTGAGGCACAGGGCGGTTGCCGGATCGAAGAAGCAATCGGCAAGCGGTCCGACATGCAGGGTGCGGGCCAGACTGGCGAGCATGATGCGCAGACGGGACCGGTCCGCGATCATCGGCGGCAATGGCCCGAGCTCGGTGGCTGTCTCGTCGAGGGTACGCGCGACACGAGGACCGGCCGGCCCGCCAAGGTCAGCCCCGCCGCGCCGCCTGTCGAAATACTCGAGCAGATCGTCGATCTGACCGAGCCGGCGCTGCGCCTCGACCTCGGCGCGGAAACCCGAGGCGCTGCTACCCGCGTAGCCTTCGAACGCGGCGACGGATGCATGCTTGTACTGGATCATGCCGGCCACCGTTCCGAAGGGACGGTTGGCGATGTGCCATGCGATCGTGCGACGAAACTGGCGGGTTGTGATCCGCCAGGGCTTACCGTCCGGCCCGGGCGGTATGGCGGGCGCCTCTTCCGTCCCGAACAGCCTGTTCAGGTGGTCACGATAGGCGTTGATCTGGCGCACGATCTCGGCGGAGACGTGCGGTTTGCTACTTCGCGTCACTGACAGCACGGGCCAGAGCGTATCGAGACCATGGGCAACAGCCGCGCGCCGGGTCAACTGTTCGAGCACCCCGATCGCATGAGCGACGGGCTCGATGGTCACCCACTCCGCCGACGCTCCCCGGGCCCCCTTTCCCTTGTACGCAGTGGAACGGACGCGGTGTCGTGACACGGTGCCATCCTCGCTGCGCGCAAGCGTCAGGCATCCCCGGCGCATCGCCTGCACCTCGCAATCGCGCATACCGGTCAGATAGGCGCAGACCACGTAGGCCGCTGCCTGCAGCATGCGCTCTTCCAGGACGAGGGATTTGGCATCGAAGCGGTGCCGCCATGGCCGGCCGAGATCGGCATCGACCGAGATCGGCGTATCCATGCCGCCGGGTTCGATCCCGATATCCGCGATGGCGGCAGCGATGAGATCGGACGCGCCGCCGGCGAGAGCGAGATGCATCGCCGGCTCCCTGGCGGCATCGACGCCTGCGTGAAGATGCAGAAGCTGCACGTTGACGACGGGCAGAAGCTCCCCGCTTACCGGATCGACGGATGCGGAACCGTTGGGCGGGCTAGCCCAGACCGGCACGCCCCGACCCTGCCGCGCGCGGGACCGGAAATAGCGCGCCAGTCGCTGCCGTTGCCGGCGGCGGCGCTCCGTATGCGGCAATCCCTGTTCCGCAACGAAGAGCCGGGCGCGGCGCGCTTCGAGCCGGGAAAGCTCACGCCGGGCGGCGAGAATGTCCCCTGCGAATACCGTGATGTAGCGCAGCGACCATGCCAGAAGCGGCGCAATGATCGGCTCGGGGATGCGCGGGGTCCGGTTCTCGGGAACATGACGATAGCCCGCGACGCGCGCGGGTGGCCGCCCGTCCCACGGTTCGAACGACAAGCCGCCGCCGGGAAGGTGCTCGCGGTAGAGATAGAAGTCGATGACGACCTCGAGAAGCTGCCCGACAATGACGGGCCGCCTTGCCGGGTCCTCTCGGAGATGCCGCGCATAGGCGTCGATCAGCGGAGGATCAATGCGGGCAAGGTCCAGCGCGCCCAATCGTTCGCGGACGAAGCCGAAGAAGCGCCGCGCCCGGTTGAACGCCTGCCGCACGCAGCTGGGCGGCAGCTTCGGACGATGGCCGGGAAGGTCGACATTGAGACGCGCATAGAGATAGGCGCGCATCATTGCCTGCACATCGGCATCTTCGAGCACGTCGAAATGCACGGTGACGTGGCAGCGCCGGGCGTTCTCGCGGAAGACGGCCGGACCCAGATCCCAGCTTGGATCGCCGACGCGTGACAGGTCCTCGCGAGCATGGCCCGGCATGAGCGGCGCGCACGCCAGCACGGGCCGATCGTCGAACGCGGGAGCGCGGGCAAGGGCGGGCGCGGTCATGCGCGCGCCTCGGGCGGCAGATAGAGGCGCTCCTCCCCGGCGCGTAACCGCGCTTCGGCGACAACGGCATCGGAAAACGCGGGCAAGATCTGATGGACGATCCGGGCATGAACCTGCCCGAACTTGACCATCCAGTCGGGACCGGGAAGCCCCTGCCGCTGGTCTTCGACGAAGGACAGGAAGGCCATGATCGCGGGGAGCTTGCGGGCGGTGATGACGGCGTTGGGGCAATGGAGGCATCCCCAGAACGGCTGCTGGCATGGCGAGCCGGCCTCGGCGAAGGGGCTGCTATGGAACCCCGCGCAGGCGGCGAGCCAGAGATCCTGCTCCCCATCGAGAATGGAACCGACCGCATCCGGCGGCATCAGCGGCCCGGCCTGTTCGGGCGCTTCGCGCAGCGTCTTCTCGGCTGCTGGCGCGAGGATGGTCGGCATCGCGGCGACGACAGCGTCGCGGAAGGCATCGGCGACGGTGGCCTCGTGCAGGGGCCGCAGCGATGGCAGATCGGCGTAGTGGCGCGCCGCGACCTCGGGCGTGTGGCCGAC
This sequence comes from Sagittula sp. P11, assembly GCF_002814095.1. Taxonomy (NCBI): domain Bacteria; kingdom Pseudomonadati; phylum Pseudomonadota; class Alphaproteobacteria; order Rhodobacterales; family Roseobacteraceae; genus Sagittula; species Sagittula sp. P11. Next base: position 31,814 of record NZ_CP021915.1, on the reverse strand, counting down.
CGCGAAGCGGGCGATGTACCCCTCGGTTTTGGTGTACCACAGCGCCTTGTGGGTTTTGCGAAGCCGGGACAGCAGAAGATGGAGCGGCTTGCCGTCCTCATCGACAATCCGGTGCCGTGCCACCCAGGCGTCGAGGCGTTCGCGCGGATGACGGATGCCGGCATGGAGACCGCCGACGTTGTGGTAAACCCAGAGACAATCGGTGGGCAGATGCTGACGGGCGACGGTCGTAATCTCGATCAGCCGGCGGAGAAGGCCACCCGGCGTGCCGAGGCCGCCGTCGCGCACGCGCATGCTCTTGTGCCCGGCGGCGCCGGCGCGCCGCTTCAGGTATCGCAGTTCGACGGTTCCGGCGGAGGGATTGGCCAGGCAATCGACCGTCAGCGCCTTCAGGCATTCCGGCTCGAGGCCGGTATCGAGAGCAAGCAGCACGAGCAATGGCGGCAGATCGGTGACGTGCAGATGATGTCTGCGATGCAGGTCGTCGATCAGCGTGCTGATCGGCAAGCCGCGCCGCAAGCGCATGAAATAGAGACGGCGCAGCTCGACGCTCTCGGTCCGAACGGCTCCATCGCGCGCGATGAGAGCTTCGACATCGGCCCGCGCTCCTCCAATGACCGGATCGCCCTCATCGGTCCGATCCTCGGCGCCGATCCGGCGGAATATCGCTTCCACGTCCGTACGGGCCGCGTCGCGCAGCGCGCGGGCGACGAAGGGACTGTAGGCATCACGCGGGGTCGAGCGTCCCGCCGAGGTTGCCATTGTATAACGCAACCGCTCATGAAGGTCGGGCGTGATACTGTCGGGCCGATCCGCCTCTATCGCACGCAGCGTATTGACGATCTTGCTGACCGTCACATGCCGGTAGATAGCGCCCATTCCCCCGCGTTCGAGTGCCGATGCGAAACCGTCGACATGGGCTGCGCGCATGTCTTCGGGCCCGTCCACTTCCCCCGCCTCATCGGAAAGCCAGGTGAAGAAACGGCGATAGGAGTTTACATACTGTTTGATGACGCTGGCCGCACCGATCGGGCCGCCGAGCGCGGCCGACCGGCGCAACGCGCTGGCAAAGGCGATAGCGAGCGGACGAGGATCGAGATTGGTCATGTCAACCTGGACGGTCCCGCCATGCCGCGCCTCGATGACGAATCTGAGGCCGAGCACCGGATCGGGCTTGGCTCGCTCCGGCGTGACGCGCGCGAAAGCAACGGGCCTGCCCTTGCGGCGACGCCCGCTCATGCGCCCTGCGGTCCCGGCAGCAGTGCCAGCAACTCCTCGACCGCCGAATCCACCGTATCGGCGCGGGTCGCGATATGGTCGAGATAGATATAGGTGGTGGCGAGACTCGCGTGGCCGAGCAGGCGTTGCACCTGCTGCAGCGGGTCGCCCAGGATCAGCCGGTAGCTCTCCATCGGCCCCGCCGGCAATGCGGCTTCGCGCAGACGCTCCTGGATCAGCAAAGCGAGCATATGGACCGCGAAGGTGTGGCGCAGCTGGTGCGGGCTGATCGACAACGAGAAACCATAGTCTCTACAGCGCTTGCAGGCGCGGGCGAAGATCACCTCCCAGGAATTGGGTCGAACGGGCTGTCCGACCTCGGTCAGCCATAGCGCCGCGGGCTCGCGCGGCGTTCCGTTCTCGTTGCACAGGATCAGACGGCATCGTTCCTCTGGCGTGCAGACATCGCGCATGCGGTCGAGACCGGCGTCGGTGATATGGATCGGCCGGTCAAAGCGCGCCGCGCCATTGCGCGCGACGAATTTGGCCGCGCCTGCCGCGCGCTCGACATCGATATAGGCCGCGATCTGACGAAGCAGCCGGCGTGGGACCAGAACACTTCGTCCGCGATCGCCCTTGGTGAGCGGCGGCGGCAGGCGCAACCAGAGCTGCCGGTTCTCATCGCCGTCCGGAACAATGACCGCGAGATCACCGGCGAGCAGACCTGAGGCTTCTTCCAGTCGCAAACCTGTCGTGACGAGCAGATCGGCGAAAAGCACGTTGCGCAATCCGTTCCTATCACGTGCGCCGGGGCGTTCGCTGCCGTCAGGCGCGAGGCCGCGCAGACCGACCTCGCGGAAGATGCGGTAGTCGTCCATCGTGACGAACCGGACATCCGACCGCTTCGCAACACGTTCATAGGCGTCGTTGCGCGCGGCGATCATTCCGCGACGTCCACCCTGCGCCGGTCGCCACACGGCACGACGGTTGAACGGTGCCTCGGCGATCAGCCCTTGCCGCTCGCCCCAGCGATAGAGGCGATCAAGGCTGGCGACGGCCCTGTTCCAGCTTGCCGCCGTGATCCGCTGACCGGCATCGCCGCGCCGACGCGCACGATGATAAGCCTCGACATCGTCGCGGGTCGCAGCCCATACGGTCTTGCCGCAAGCATCGAGAAAGCGAAGCCAGACTGTCACATCATAGGCCTGGGCGCGAAGCGAATGCCGCGATCGAATCCCCGATAGCGGCAGGTCGAGGAAGAAGCGATCCAGATCGGGGTCGTAGAGCGCGTCGCCGCGCAGGATCAACGGCACATGCGCGTCGAGACCCCCGGCCTCGCGACGCTCGCAAACATAAATAATCGACACCAGCGCAAAACCCTCCCCATGCCCCCACCCGGTGCACGCTTCGGCCCGGCAGTTCTCAGGCTGGCCGCCGCCAGCTCTTTGGTAAGCGCGGCGGCCAGCCTGAAAACTGCCTACCGTCGACGCCTGTCACCCATCCTACGGCAAGGTGGCATGCGGTGCAGACTGTCAAGATAACGCCACGATTTCTTCGCGCGCGTAGGCCGTGTTTCCGAACCGGGACAGGCCATAGTTGCGGTTCAGGCGATGCGGCGCCTTGGTCGCATGAGAACATTCGTGCGCCCAAACACCGTAAAAGTTCCGCGGGTCCTGAAACCGTGAGATGGGAGGCATGTAGACCTTGTCGACAGCCGGCATGTAATAGGCCTCGTCGCCCGCGAATACGGTGGTGATGTCGATGGCCTCGAAGAAGGCCTGCATATGCGGGATCGGCTCTGCGATCGGATGATCCGGCACGGGCTCGGGGTCCGGATGAAAACTGTCCGGGAGCCCTTCGATCTGACAAGCGTTGAAGACCCGGTAGGATTTCTGGAAACGGAAGACGCGGGCGTCGTCGGTCTCGTCATCGTCGGACGCGTCATCCCCCTCCCCCTGTTTCCGACTCTGTCCGTAATAGATCACCAGGGAGGATTTCTCGCCTTTGCGGATCCTGGCGTCCAGGGCGTTGGCCTGTGGCATCGTCATCCAGAATGGCGAGCCGTAGCCCGCCATCGTTGTCCGCATGGTCAGCAGGAAGTTGTTGACGCCCTGGTAGGGCGCGCCGCTCACCCGCAGAGGCCGGGAGCTGCCACCCGCCGTCCAGGGCTTGCGCCACGGCAGGACTCCGCGTTCGATGATGCGAATGAGTTCGTTTGTGATCGACGCGGCGGCGTCGAATTTGGGTTTAGATTTGGATTTGGCCATGGGTGGTCTCCGATGTCAGAAGGAGCGCACGGCAACCGCGCGCGGACCGGAGAACGGTTTTGGAAAGTAACCCTTCGGTGAGGTGGCGGGCCCCCTGCGGAACTCTGCCAGACCCCTTTCCTCATTCTCCGGATCCGCCAGGACCCAAAGCCTGCTTTGACTTTCCGGGACCCGGTCGCACAGCGGCTAAATCAACCGTCAGAACGCGGACCGCCCGCCCGGATCCGAACCTGGTGTCCCCGCATAAAGTCCTTCAGTTCAACGAAAGTCTTCCCTCATACATCGGTCGTTTCTCAGGCGAAACGTGACGATGGCGGGCCGATGGGGTTGCGGTGTCGGGCCGAAACCTTAGAAGGGCAACCGCGCGAGGCGCGTGGTTCCCAGCATGAGGCTTGGGGCCAGCTCCCACCACTGAACACCCGGAGTATTCAATGATCCGCCATGTCGTTTTCTTCACTGTTCCGAACGACGGCAACCTCGACACTGTCCGAAAGGGACTGCAGCTCCTGACGCAGATTCCCAATGCGAAGCACCTCGAGATCGCTCTGAACCGCAAGACGGATCCGGCCAGCAAGGAGATCGACGTGGTCGTCTACGGAGAGTTCGTGGATGACGAGGCGCTGGCCGCCTACAAGGCGCACGAGATCTATGCCGAATCCATTCGGCGTGTGAAACCGCTGCGCGAAATGCGCCTTGCAGCGGATTACGACACCGCTCGGGCCTTCGTAGCTCCTGATGACGAGGCCTAACCTCCTGACGTGATCTCGCAAGATCAGGCTGGGTGCGGTCGACCTTTTGCTGCGCGCCGATCTTGCCGACACCGAGATGCGGTTCGCTGCACCTCACGAATTAATCCGCGCCGACGATGCTGACGAGGTGCCACGCGCCCAGGACCAGATGGAACGCGCGCGGGCCGCAGGCAAGTGGTGCGCGGGCTACTTGAGCTACGAGACAGGCTATGGCCTCGATCCGCGCAATTCAGTGCCTGCGCGCGCTGGAGGGACGTCCGCGTGACATCGACTGCGGGGCCATCGAATTCATAGGTCCTTCTGGCCTGATGCGCGGCAATGTCGCCATCCGTCCGCAACCTCGCTTTCCAAAAGGGCGATGAGGCCATTTTCAACGTGTGTGGCGGCATCCTGTTCGATTCCGAGGTCAGTTCGGAATACGATATTGTCCCCTGAAGTCGCGACTCGCGACCGGAGCGGCCTTGGAACCCTGGTCAGACGCTTAGACGTGGGACTGGGACCTCCAGCCTCCTGAAAATGTTAGCGTATGCAATTTATGTGGCGCGCTCCCTCAAGCTTGCCCTTGCGTCATCCACCAATTAGATACCCATCAGCCGACGCCCTCCGCGTGCGGCCGCGCCCTTTGCGGCGGCCCGAATTGACCCGAGGAGTTGCCGCACTTGCTGGACCAGATCGCGCTGCGCGCCGAACTCGCCGATCACTACGATCTTTCCCCTTCCACCGGCATCGCAGCCGCGACTGCCGAAATCTATGCGCGCATGGACCGTGTCGTGACGCCCCCCGACTGGGCGATCTATGCGCCCTACGTGGCGGCGATCAACAAGTTGAAGAAGGATCGCAACGCGGTCATCCTGGCGCATAACTACATGACGCCCGAGATCTATCACGGCATCGCGGACGTGGTCGGCGACAGCCTTCAGCTGGCAATCGAGGCGACCAAGGTCGAGGCCCACATGATCGTTCAATGCGGTGTGCATTTCATGGCCGAGACGTCCAAGATCCTAAACCCCTCCAAGACGGTGCTGATCCCCGACATGGAGGCAGGCTGTTCGTTGGCCGAAAGCATCACCGCCGAGGGCATCGCCCAGATGCGCGCACAATATCCCGGCGCGCCCGTCGTCACCTATGTGAACACCACGGCCGAGGTGAAGGCCGCGTCCGACATCTGCTGCACCTCGTCGAACGCGGTGCAGATCGTGCGCGGGCTGGATAGTGACACCGTCATCATGACACCGGACAAATATCTGGCGCAGAACATCGCCAACCTGGTGCCGGAAAAGAACATCGTGTGGTGGGATGGGGCCTGCATCGTGCACGAACAATACACCGCGCAGGACCTGAAGGATTTCCGCGAATGGAACCCCGGCACGCGGATCATCGCGCATCCCGAATGCCCGCCCGACGTTGTGGCCGAAGCGGATTTTTCCGGCTCGACCAGCGGGATCATCAACTATGTCACTCAGCAACGGCCCGAAAAGGCGATGCTGGTGACGGAATGCTCCATGGCGTCCAACATCTCGGACGCGCTTCCGGATGTGGATTTCGTCGGCCCCTGCAACATGTGCCCCTACATGAAGAAGATCACGCTGGAAAAGGTGCTGTGGTCGCTCCACACCATGGAAGGCGCGGTCGAGGTTGACCCACAGATCGCCGACAAGGCCCGTGTCGCCGTGCAGCGCATGATCGACCTCTCTGCCAAGATGGCCGGCTAGGGCGATGTCCCCGATCGAAACGGGTCGCGTCATTATCGTGGGCGCAGGGCTGGCGGCGCAATACGCCGCGCTGAAACTGGCCCCGCGTCCCGTGCTGATGATCTCGCCCGAGGCATTGGGAACCGGCGCCTCCTCGGCCTGGGCGCAGGGCGGCGTGGCGGCGGCGATGGACCCGGCGGACAGCGCCGAGGCCCATGCCCGCGATACCGTCACCGCAGGCGCAGGCACCGTCGATCCGGGCGTGGCGGTGTCGGTCACAACCGAGGCGCGCGATCACATCCTTGACCTGACCGGGCTGGGCACACCCTTCGACCGCACCGCAGACGGCGACTATGTGCTGTCGCGCGAGGCGGCGCATAGTGTCGCCCGCGTGGTGCGGGTTCAGGGCGATCAGGCCGGGGCCGAGATCATGCGCGCCCTGATCGTCCAGGTGCGCGAGGCGGATCATATCCAGGTGCTCGAAGGCGTGATGGCCACGGGGCTTGAGGTCTCGGTCGGCCGTGTCACCGGCGTGGCCGTTGCCCGCTGTGATCGGGGGCAAAGCGCCAGCGTCACCCTGCGCGGCAAGGCAGTTTTGCTGGCCGGGGGCGGATCGGGCGGGCTTTATGCCCTCACGACCAACCCGCCGCGCATCCGGGGCCAGGTCATCGGCATGGCCGCCCGCGCGGGCGCGCAGATCGCCGACGCAGAATTCGTGCAGTTCCACCCTACCGCCATGGCCTGCGGGCTGGACCCTGCCCCGCTGGCGACCGAGGCATTGCGCGGCGAAGGAGCCACGTTGGTCAACCGACAGGGCGTGCGCTTCATGCTGGACACCCACCCCGACTCGGAACTGGCCCCGCGCGACATCGTGGCTCGCGCCGTCTATGCCCAGACACAGGCAGGGCTGGCCCCGGCACTGGACACCCGCGCCGCCCTTGGCGCAAAGATCCCCAGCGATTTCCCAGCCGTCAACGCCGCTTGCCAGCAGGCGGGTCTCGACCCGGTCACGCAGGTCATCCCTGTGGCCGCCGCCGCGCATTACCACATGGGCGGTGTGGCGACGAACGCGGACGGGGCCAGCACCCTGCCCGGCCTCTGGGCCTGTGGTGAGGTCGCCTCGACCGGGTTGCATGGCGCGAACCGTCTGGCCTCGAACGGCCTGCTCGAGGCGCTGGTTTATGGCCGCCGCTGTGCGCTGGCGATCGACGCCGCCCTGCCCGCGCCTACGGATGCCGCAGCCGTCACCCTGCCCGAGCTTCCCGCCGCCGAAACGCCCGATCCTGCGCTGGTCGCCCGGCTGCGTCAGGCGATGACCGACGGCGCTGGCGTGATCCGCACGGCGGATGGCCTGACCCGGACGCTGGCCGAGATCGCCGCGATCGAAGCCGCGCAACCCGATTGCGAGACGCTGAAGAACATGACCGCCACCGCCACCCTGATCGCCGCCGCCGCGCTGATGCGCCGGGAAAGCCGGGGCGCGCATTTCCGGTCGGACTTCCCCCGGCCCGAAGGCGCGACCGGCACAAGGTCGCTGATGACCCTGAACGACGCGCTGGCGATCCGCGCAACCAAGACCCGAAAGGAACCGGCATGAGCCATACTCCACTGCCCGACCTGATCCTTGAACCGCTGGTCCGCGCCGCGCTGATGGAGGATCTGGGCACCTATGGCGACATCACCACCCGCACCGTCATTCCGGCCGGCACCACCTATGCTGCGCGGCTGAATGCGCGCGAACCGGGCGTCGTGTCGGGCCTGCAGATCGCCGAACTGGCCTTTCGGCTGGTCGATCCCACGCTGAAGATCACCGCGCACAAGGCCGACGGCGACGTGATCGCGCCGGGCGACCTGCTGATGGAGATCTCTGGCGACGCGGGTTCGATCCTGTCGGGCGAACGGGTCGCGCTGAACTTTGCCGGGCGCATGTCCGGCATCGCCACGCTGACCGCCGCCTTCGTGGCCGAGACACGCGGGACGAACACCCGTGTGACCTGCACCCGCAAGACCACGCCGGCGCTGCGGATCGTGGAAAAGCAGGCCGTGCTGCATGGCGGCGGATTCAACCACCGCTTCAGCCTGTCCGACGCCATCCTGATCAAGGACAACCACATCGCCGCTGCCGGGGGCATCCGCCCCGTTCTGCAAGCGGTCAAGGCGAAGGCGTCCCACATGATCCGCTGCGAGATCGAGGTCGACCGGCTGGACCAGCTTTCGGAGGTGCTGGACGAAGGCGGCGCCGATGTCGTTCTTCTGGACAATATGGACACGCAAACCCTTGTGAAAGCGGTGGAAATGACCTCCGGGCGCGTTGTTCTCGAAGCCTCGGGCAATATGAAGCTGGCCCGCATCGCCGAGGTCGCGGCGACGGGCGTCGATTACATCTCCTCGGGCGCGCTGACCCATTCGGCGCAGGTTCTGGACCTTGGGCTGGACTTCTGAACCGGAAATCCGCCGCGCACGTATATGACTGTTTCGTATAAGAAAGCGCAATATTATTGCGCTGCGCTTGCGAAAGGGCCGTCGAGAGGGTAACCCTGCGTCAGCCTGTCTTCGGAGGACCGACATGAGCCAATCCGCCCCGCAACGCAGCCTCACCGCGTCCGACATCCGTGCGCGCAAGGGGGCCGGTCCGCTGGTCTGCCTGACGGCCTATACGACCCCCGTGGCACAGCTGGCGGATGCGGACTGCGATCTGGTTCTGGTCGGTGACAGCGTCGGCATGGTGCTGCACGGGTTGCCCTCGACACTCGGCGTGACGATGGAAATGATGGTGCTGCATGGCCGCGCCGTCGCCCGGGGCCTGAGCCGCGCGCTGATGGTCGTCGACATGCCCTTCGGCAGTTATGAAGACTCCCCCGCCCAGGCCTTTCGCAACGCCGCCCGGCTGATGGCTGAAACCGGCGCCGGCGCGGTCAAGCTGGAAGGCGGCGCGCATATGGAAGACACGATCCGCTTTATCGTGGAACGCGGCATTCCCGTCATGGCCCATATCGGATTGACGCCGCAGGCGGTGAACGCACTTGGCGGCTACAAGGTGCAGGGGCGCGGCACGGATGCGGACCGGATCGCCGAAGATGCCCGTGCGATGACCCGCGCGGGGGCGTTTTCAGTCGTGCTGGAAAAGGTGCCCGCCGCGCTGGCGGACCAGATCACCGCGGATATCGCCATCCCCACGGTCGGCATCGGGGCGTCAGCGGGCTGTGACGGGCAGATCCTTGTGATCGACGACATGCTGGGCCTTTTCGACGCCTTCAAGCCGAAGTTCGTGAAACGCTATGCCGACCTGGCTGCCGAGGCGCGCACCGCCATCCGCACCTACGCGGAAGAGGTCCGCGCCCGCAGCTTCCCCGCCCCCGAACATGTCTTTTCCCAGGAGGAACCGGGCACATGAAGATCATCCGCACCAAGACCGAGCTGCGCGCCCTGACCGAAAGCTGGCGCCGCGCCGAGGAAACCATCGGCGTCGTGCCGACCATGGGCGCACTGCATGCCGGGCACCTGTCCCTGGTGGAACGGGCCTGCGCCGAAAACGACCGGGTGATCGTGACGCTGTTCGTGAACCCCAAGCAGTTCAACAACCCCGAGGATCTGGCGAAATACCCAAGGACCGAGGACAGCGATGCCGAAAAGCTGACGCCCTATGGCGCGGATATCCTCTATGTGCCCGACGGCGCGCAGATGTACCCCGAGGGTTTCGCCACGACCGTGTCGGTGACCGGCGTCAGCGAAGGCCTGTGCGGCGGGGCGCGCCCGGGGCATTTCGACGGGGTGGCCACAGTGGTGACCAAGCTGTTCCTGCAGACCGATGCCGACCGCGCCTATTTTGGGGAAAAGGATTACCAGCAGCTGCAGGTGGTGACCCGCCTGACCCTGGATCTGGACCTGAAGACCGAGATTGTCGGCTGTCCGACCATTCGCGAGGAAGACGGCCTCGCCATGTCCTCGCGCAACCTCCGGCTCGCCGCAGGGCCACGCGAAATTGCGCCGGTGATCGCCCAGGTCCTGGACGACGCCGCGCGTGTCATCTCCCGCGGCGGACAGGTCGCGCAGGCCCTCGACAAGGCCAGGGCGGTGCTGCTTTCTGCCGGGTTCGACACCATCGACTACCTCGAACTGCGCAGCGATCCCGACCTCAGGCTGATGACCAGGGCAGACCGCCCCGGTCGCCTTTTCCTGGCCGCCTGGCTCGATGGCGTGCGCCTGATCGACAATGTCCCTGTCGCGGGTCTCGCAAGCGTCCCGACTCCCGACGATCACCCGCTCGAGCCGACCTGACCGGGCCACCGCCTCTCAGTCCTGCGCCCGCAGCCCGGACCGCGCGAGGGCGGCAATCAGGTCCGTCCTGGTGACGATGCCGACGATCCGGCCCTTTTCAAGGACCGGCACCGCATCGACATCACCATTGGCCATCATCGGCAGGAGCTCCCCGACCGGACTCGCCGGTACCGCCCGAGGTCCGGCGACGCTCATGATGTCCTTGGCACGGACCGGCTGCGTGCGATCCCGGTCGATCAGGCGCCGAAACGCCGCGACATAGCCACGGTCGAGCCGAAGCGCATCCTCGCGCGCGCGGTCGATCAGGTGCATCTGGAAGATCACGCCAAGGTAACGCCCCTCGGCCCCGGTCACCGGAAGCGAGGTAAAGCGATGATGTCTGAACAGGTCCGCAATCTTTGACAGCGGAGTGTCCGGGCCAATGGTCACCAGATTGCGCGACATGACGTCGGTCGCCAGAAGCGGACCTGTCCGGTGCGCGGCGGCCTGCAACTCGGCCGCGCCGATCAATCGCGCCAGATCCTCGACACCCAGATTGAACGACTGGCGATAGCGATCCAGAAGGTCCGTCAGTTCTTCTCGGGACAGGCCGATGCGCTTGGCGGGATCGGGATCTTCGGTGCGGTGGCGACTTGGCTCATCGAACTGGCGGAATGGATATCTGCGCCCCGTGAGCCGGGCGTAGATCGCAGCACAGACGACCAGCGCGAGGGTGCCCGTGGCGACGGGTGCGATCGCGAACCAGAATCCAAGTCGCCCGACCGCCTCCGGGCTCATCGCCGCTGTCATGGCGACCGCACCCGCCGGGGGATGGATCGCGCGACACAGGATGCCGACCGTAATCGTCAGCCCGACCGCAAGGGCGATCCGCAGGACAGGGTCAGCGACCACGGAACAGACCGCCACACCGACCAGTGCCGCAAGAGTGTTGCCCACCACCGCCGACCACGGCTGCGCCAACGGGCTGTTGGGTACTGCGAACAGCAGAACCGACGTCGCACCGAACGGGGCAATCAGGTAAAGGCCAAGCGTCAGGTCGACCACGGGCGACAACAGGAATGCGCCCGTCACCCCAAGCCCGATCAGGGCGCCGATCCCGGCGCGAAGGGCCTCGGCTGGCGAGGGGCGGCCAATAACCGGGCCAAGCGAACGGAACAGGGACTCCATGACTGCTGCCTTGTCTGTTTTGCCTAAAGTTTCAACAAGCGAGGGCAGGCGCAAGCACATCCGCCCGGCATTGAACCGGGCGCTCAGCCTGATATGCTGACGCTCACCTAGGGGTGTCCCGACAAGGGGCTGAGATATCGCTGGCGATTGCAGCGCGGTGACCCTTTGAACCTGATCCGGATCATGCCGGCGAAGGGACAGGATCGCAGCGCTCTCTTGCCCTTGCCGGCCTCAGCATGACGAGGCCGCCTTGCCATATCAACCGACAGACCCACGCCCGATCCCGTCGGCCATCGCCGTAGTCGTGCGCGACACTCAGGTGCTTCTCGTGCGTCTGTATCGACCCAGAGAAATCCTGCTCATGCTACAAGGGAGAACGTAGCGATGAGTATGACGATGGACGACAGCATCAAGCGTTGGACGGCGAAGCGTAAGACGGCGCTGGTGATCGAGATCATCCAGGGCAAGACGACGGTTGCGGAGGCGAGCCGGTCGTTTGACCTGGCCCCTTCCGAGATCGAGGGCTGGGTCGAAGACGCGAAGCGGGGGATGGAGAACTCGCTGCGGGCCAATCCGCTCGACATTCGGGAGCAATACGAGAAGCAGCTCAAGGACCTTCAGGAGGCCTACGGCGAGGCCATGCTGGAGCTCCGGGCGCGAAAAAAGTTGCAGGCCCTGCTGGATGCGCAGGACGGGAATTGATCCTTCGCATTCAGCAGGGCCTCAGCGCCGAGGGCATCACGGTGTCGATCGCCAGGCTCTGTGCCTGGTTCGGCGTGCCGCGCCGCACGGTCTACTACAAGCCGGTGAAGGCCGCTCCGCGGATCGATCCGCGCTTCGCCGAGCCGATCAAGGCGATGATCGAGGAGGAGCCCTCCTTCGGCTATCGCACCGTGGCCTGGCTCCTGGGCTTCAACAAGAACACGGTGCAGCGGATCTTCCGGCTCAAGGGCTGGCAGGTCCGGAAGCGGGCCGTCGGCATGCGGCCCCGCATCCAGGCCGTTCCATCCGTCGCCACGGCGCCGAACGAACGCTGGTCCACGGATATCGCCCGCATCTGGACCGGCAGGGATGGCTGGGCCTCGCTCGCGCTCGTGATCGATTGCCATACCCGGGAGTTGCTGGGCTGGCATCTATCGCGCTCCGGCAAGGCAAGCACTGCCAGCGCAGCTCTCGAGCACGCGCTCATCGCCAGGTTCGGCACGCTCGGCCGCGTCGAGGCGCCGTTCCTGCTGAGGTCAGACAACGGTCTGGTCTTCACCAGCCGCCACTTCACGGCGCTGGTCCGAAGCTACGGCCTGAAGCAGGAGTTCATCACGCCCCACTGCCCCCAGCAGAACGGCATGGTCGAGCGCGTCATCCGGACCCTCAAGGAGCAATGCGTTCACCGCCATCGCTTCGAGAGCATCCAGCATGCGGCGCGGGTCATCGGAGACTGGATCACCTTCTACAACAACCGCCGCCCTCATCAGGCGCTTGCCATGCGCACGCCAGCCGAGGCATTCAGATTAGCGGCTTAACCTGAGCAGATTCCGCTGGGTCGATACACGTCGCGCCAATCCGCCCGATGCGGGCCTTTGGGGATTTCCCGGCGGCAAGATTGACCAGGGCGAACCCCTGTTCGACGCAGCCATCCGCGAACTGGCCGAGGAGACCGGCGTTTCCGCCGAACCGCTGCGCGTGATCACGGCGCTCGACGCATTTGACCACGACATGGTCTTGACCCCTGAAACTGGTCCGAACCGAGTGCGAATTTTTGGGTACATTTCTGGCAACAGAGGAGTGTACCGATGCCGAAGAAACGATTCAGCGACGAACAGATTGCCTTTGCATTGAGGCAGGCGGAAGCCGGGACGACGGTTGGCGAGATCTGTCGAAAGATGGGGATAGCCGAAGCGACGTTCTACCGCTGGAAGAAGGTCTATGCCGGGATGGGGGTATCCGAGATCCGCCGTCTCAAACAGCTCGAGGACGAGAACGGCAAGCTGAAGCGTCTGGTCGCCGATCTGACGCTGGACAAAACCATGCTTCAGGATGCGCTGCGAAAAAAGTGGTGAAGCCTGTTCGACGTCGCGAGGTTGTCCGACACTATCAGCATGTGTTCGAGGTGTCGGAGCGTCGGGCCTGCAGGGCTATGGGCTTCGGGCGGGCTTCCCACAGATATCAATCCAGGCGCGACCCCGCGGTGGAACTGCGGATGCGCCTGAAGGAACTGGCCGAGAGCCGTGTGCGGTATGGATATCGTCGTTTGCATATCTTGCTGCAGCGCGAAGGCTGGCAGGTAAACCACAAGCGTCTGTATCGCCTCTATTGCGAAGAAGGCCTGTCGATCCGAACGCGCAGCCCCAAGCGACGACGGGCCTGCCGGTATCGATCCGGCCGATCCGAGGCGGACGGCATGAACGATGTTTGGGCGATGGACTTCATGTCGGACCGGCTGTTCGACGAACAACCGTTCCGCATTCTGACTATCGTGGACTGCTTTACGAGAGAAGCTCTCGTGACTGCTGCGAGGACGAAGTTCCGAGCTTACCAGGTCATCGACGAACTGGATCGATTGGCGCGGATCAGGGGCAAGCCCCGAAGCATTCGAGTCGACAACGGCCCCGAGTTCTCTGGTCGGTTGCTGGATCAGTGGGCCTACTTGAACAAGGTCGAGCTCGACTTCTCCCGGCCCGGAAAGCCAACGGACAACGCATATATCGAGGCCTTCAACAGCCGCCTCCGTCAGGAATGCCTCAACGCCTCATGGTTCCTGTCGATGGATGACGCCCGCAACAGGATCAATGCCTGGAGAGCCGACTACAACGAAACCAGGCCGCATTCCTCGCTCGGAAACTTGACGCCGAGCGGATTTGCGGCCCAATTGAATGAAACCCGAAAGGTCGCATGAAGCCCGGACCAGAAACGGGGTGAACTCCACATCCCTCCTGTGACACTCAAATACTGGCACAGTTTTAGGGGGCTAAGACATTGTGCCCCAGTCTTTCTTTGTCTTGTACATCGTCAACTGGTGCCTGCTTGCCGGCTTTTAACTGTATGCTACTGCGATAGAACCATCGGCGAGTGACCGGGCTTCGATGGCTAGATGCGCTTCTAGCTGGGTTTGATGTGCTGCACCAAGCGACCGCGTTGGCAATCATGATGTAGACTGTATTTTTGCGTGGCGGTAGAGGATTCAGTTTCAGTTGTCCTGCAGGTTCGCTAGCTAGGTACCCATGCAAATCGACAACTACGACCGCACGGAATGGACCAAGAGGCTTTGTGCTTCTCTCCACAACCTAGAAGTGGTACAGCGGCCATTTCTGCAGTGGTACTTCACTCCGAGTGGGTATCCTCGGATCCTTCGCAACGGTCGGGACGAAACGCCATATCCCAGCGAAGCAATTGCGAAGCTCTATGACGATGCGCTGTTCGAGGCTCGTTTTGGAACGACCGGAAAGTTCAAGAATCTGAAAGCTGCACTGGACCCCGCCCGTGGAGTCTTGCGAGACCATCCAACCTTGTCACGCGCCATGGGCAGAGACCTCAAACGCGACGACTTCCAGATCGGAATCCTGAATCACACCTCAATGACGACGCTCAGTCAGCTGATTGTCGGCCTTATGGAGTGTCAAGACGAAGGGACTACGGAACCGTTCCTCAAGCCAGCATCGGACTTGAGCACACTCTTGGAACTCTCATTGGTGCAAGCCGGCGCGCAAAAAGCTGAATCCTTGGGAACGGCGATCGATGTGGCAGTATACTGCGGGGCACGCTTTGAGGAGGAAGTCGATCTCGGGGAAGAATATGCGCTGCTCCCCTTCGAACATCTTGCTGACTACGTTGACATGGACTGGCTGAAAGCGGTTGCCGCGGAACAAGTGAGCTGGCGGCGCATGGAGCAGGTTTTTGGTATCGTGCGGCGGTTTCCCTGGAGGCCCAGCGTCGGGAACCTGCACTTTCCCCCAGAACCGGAAACAAGGAATCCACCGCCGCTGTTTCATCGCTGGGCGGCCGAGTTTGCCAATCTGCTATCAGTAGTGATGAGCTATCGTGTTTCGTGGCTCGCAACATTCGAAGGGTGCATTCCACGCCGCGCAGCAAAGCTCCTAGGCTCCCATCACGACGCCGCTCAAACGCACAAAGGCCGCTCAATCAGCCACCTGTTCTCTCCTTTTGACAAATCCGAATTCGTTGAAACCGAGCAGATCAAACTGGTCAAAGAGCTCTTTGCCAAACGGCGCAACACTGAGTATCCGGAAATGGCCGCCATCATTCAAAGGCTCGCCGAAGCGCATAGACGCGACGGACGTTTTGCACTGGATGACCGGGTTCTGGACTTAGCGATCGTGTTCGAGCGCTTATTCAAGCCTCGAGGACGGTCAATTGGAAGAGAGCTCGAAAAATCCGCTGCTGAGTTGTTAGCAGTCACTGACGACGAAAAAACCTCGATAGGAGAACAACTGAGACAGTTCTACAAGGTTCGATCCGCCATCATTCATGGTCCGAGCGATGAAAGGAGCAGACGTCTCATCAGTCAGTCCGAGAAGGCCTGGCAGGGGTGCGAGCCAATTGCGCGTGCCGCACTGTTGAAGAAAATCAGTTGAACCGAGAGTGGCGCTAATTGATTGTATGCCTCCGGTGGAGGCCGTCTGACGGGGTTTCAGCGTCGGTGCTAAGTCCGACCTTATGGCCGACCATAAGTTCAGACCCGAGATTGAAGTCCTCTCTGCCGCGGATGCGCCGCGCCGTCGTCACTGGAGCGATGGCGACAAGATCGCGATCGTGAAGGAGAGCTTCCTGGGGCATCGCCAGGTGACAGCCACGGCGCGGCGGCATGGCGTATCTCGCTCTCTGCTGACGATATGGCGGCGCCAGTATCGCGCTGGCGAACTTGGCGCCGAGACACCGCCTTCCTTCATCCCGCTGGCTGTTTCGCCGCCCATGGCACCTCCGACCGTGCCCGCGACCGCACGGGAGGCGCCACGCAGCACGCCTGATGTCCAGCTCGAGATCGTGCTGAGGAACGGGCGACGGCTTCTCGTCCCTTCGTCGGTGGAGCCAGAGGTTTTGGCGCGGCTGCTGCCGGCCCTGGAAAGCCGATGATCGCCTTCCCGGCGGGGGTGCGCGTATGGATTGCCGGTGGGGTCACCGACATGCGGCGAGGGATGAACACCTTGGCGCTGACAGTGCAGCAGGGTTTGGGACGTGATCCGCATGCGGGCGAGATTTTCTGCTTCCGCGGGCGCAAGGGCGACCTGGTAAAGTTGCTTTGGTACGACGGTGTCGGCATGTCGCTTTATACCAAGCGGTTGGAGGCCGGGAAGTTCATCTGGCCGACCAGCGGAAGTGGTGAAGCGGTGCAGATATCCGCAGCCCAGCTCGGCTATCTCTTGGAGGGGATCGACTGGCGCAATCCGCGCTGGACGCAACGCCCTGCAAAGGCGGGATAAATTGGCTTCTCCAGCCTTATTCTTATGGGCTTTCCGATGCCTGCATGGTAGGTCTCGGCCATGTCAGATGCCGCTTCCGAGATCACCAGATTGCGCGCCGCGCTTGCGGCCTCGGAGGCCCGTGCCGAGGCCGCAGAGAGCGAGCTGGCGCAGACCCGGGCGGTGGTCTCGACCTCGGAAGCGATGATCAGGCATCTCCGGCTTGAGATCGCCAAGCTCCGGCGCGAGCAATATGGCCACAGCTCCGAGCGCCGCGCCCGCCTGATCGACCAGATGGAATTGCAGCTTGAGGAACTCGAGGCCGCAGCCACTGAAGACGAGATCGCCGCCGAGAAGGTAGTGAAGACCACGTCCGTCGCGGGGTTCGAGCGTCGCCGCCCGGCCCGCAAACCCTTCCCGGAGCATCTGCCGCGCGAGCGCGTGGTGATTTCGGCGCCCACGGCCTGTTCCTGCTGTGGCTCGGATCGCATCGTGAAGATGGGCGAGGATATCACCGAGACGCTGGAGGTCATTCCCCGGCAGTGGAAGGTGATCCAGACGGTCCGCGAGAAGTTCACCTGCCGGGCATGCGAGAAGATCAGCCAGCCGCCAGCGCCGTTCCATCCCACGCCCCGTGGCTGGGCTGGGCCCAACCTGCTGGCGATGATCCTGTTCGAGAAGTTCGGCCAGCATCAGCCGCTGAACAGGCAAGTCGAGCGCTACGCCAAGGAAGGTGTCGAGGTCAGCCTGTCCACCCTGGCTGACCAGGTCGGCGCCTGCACCGTTGCGCTGGAGCCGATTCATGCGCTGATCAGGGCCCATGTCCTGGCCGCCGAGCGGCTGCACGGCGACGACACCACGGTGCCGCTCTTGGCCCGGGGCGGCACGAAGACCGCGCGGCTCTGGACCTATGTCCGCGACGACCGGCCCTTCGCGGGCGGTGCGCCGCCGGCCGCGCTGTTCTACTTCTCGCGCGATCGGGAGATGGCTCACCCGAACCGGCATCTCGCCGGGTGGCGGGGCATCCTTCAAGCCGATGCCTATGGCGGTTACAACGACCTCTATCGCGGCGATCGTGATCCCGGTCCGGCCGGAAGCGCGCTCTGCTGGAGCCATGCCCGGCGGAAGTTCTTCGAGCTTGCCGACATCAAGGGCAATGTCCGCAAGGGCAAGTCCGCCCACGATATATCTCCTGTCGCACTGGAGGCGGTGGCAAGGATCGATGCGATCTTCGACATCGAACGCCAGATCAACGGCCATGATGCCACGTTCCGGCTCGAGGCCAGGCACCGGTTGTCCTGTCCCTTGGTTGAGGCATTGCACGCTTGGCTGCGCGCCGAGCAGGGCACGATGTCGAAGCACAATCCTGTCGCCAAGGCGATCAATTACATGTTCAAGAAAGACCGATGGGAGGCCTTCACGCGCTTCCTCGAGGATGGGCGGGTCTGCTTGACGAACAACGCGGCCGAGAGAGCACTCCGCGGTGTGGCCCTTGGCCGGAAGTCATGGCTCTTCGCCGGCTCCGAGCGCGGCGGTGACCGCGCCGCCTTCATGTATTCGCTGATCGTCACTGCGAAGATGAACGATGTCGACCCTCAGGCCTGGCTCGGCGACGTCCTCGCCCGGCTGCCTGGCACGACAGCCTCCCGGGTGCCGGATCTCCTGCCTTGGAATTGGTCCCCGACACGGCAAAGGATCGCCGCATGACCCTGATCGCCCGCCTCCGGATCATCTTGAACGACGTCGAGCCAATGCCGATGCGCCACATCGAGGTGCCGCTGAAGATCAGGCTCGACCGGCTGCATGAGGTCATCCAAGCGGCCATGGGCTGGACCGACACCCATCTCTACGAGTTCCGGGTGGGGGATGCCGGTTGGGGCATGCCCGACCCGGACGGGTTCTACGACGGCCCCATGGACGCGAAGAAAATGACTTTGGAAAAGCTGCTCGACCAGACCGCCACCAGGACGATCCAGTATGTCTACGACTTCGGTGATGACTGGGACCACAGCATCCGGATCGAGCGGGTGGGCGAGGCCACTCAGGGCGTGACCTATCCGCGGCTTCTGAAGGCCGCGGGGGCCTGTCCACCGGAGGACGTCGGCGGCGCCTGGGGCTACGAAGAGTTCCTCGAAGCCCTCGCCGATCCCGATCACGAGCAGCACGAGGACATGGTCCACTGGTCGGGCGGGGACTTCGACGCCGAGGATGCCGGGGCCGGCACCATCATCGAACGCTTCGAGCGGCTGGCGAAGAAATGGGCCCCGCGGCCTCGCAAACCCAAAACTACGATCTGAGTGACGCCAGCGACCGCGGCCTACGCCGGATGGTTACAATTGATTGGCGATAAACCGCTGACTTGTCTTGCAATCTGATGGAGTAATCTGGAAGTCGTCAGGCGATAGGCATTGAATGGTCAAATGTGTCGTGTCCGGAAAGCACATGTGAATTGCTCACAACTGCCTACAACTTGGTATTGGTAGTTAGGCCAGAGCTAACCGAAATTCTCAGTAATCCAGAGCTGCAAAAGATCGTTGTTCGCCGAAAGCCAAAATCGGCCGTCGGGTGAGATCGCTTGATGGATTGTATCAGCGATTGGATGCGCCAAGCCCGTGGACCTCCATGAAAACAATCGGGCTACAACCAACCGATCTGCAAAATCTGCTAGATCCAATCCATAGTGATCTGCGGCGTCCAACAAATCCGTATCGTTTAGTGCCAAGCCGCCATGGTTCATTGCCATCGCAAAAATCACGTGTTCTTCGAGCGTAACCTCGAAAGGTGTCCAATGCTGCGTCTCGACCTCTGCTAGCTGCTTCCTAGTCAACGTCTTGGCGTAAAACATCCACCCGCGTCGATCCTGGTCGACAATTGGTTTTCCACTAAGAAGTGGAGCAATAGCTTCCATTTTGAGAGTATCATCCACGGGAAACCGTGCTTGAAATTCATTGCTCAGCCTTGTCCATAGCAACTCGAGCAGAAGAACCATCGGAGCTTCGCGGGTCGAACCGAAAATGTGCCATTGTCCGTCATCTAACTCGGGAACAATATACGGATGCCCATTCAGCTTTAGCAGCGTGTTCGTTCTACAAACAATGAGGTTGGGTAGGACAGTTGGCCCAGCTAACCCATCGGGTACTTTTTTGAGCGCGTCCAAGAAACCATTGCGAAGTCCAAATTCGTCGACATAGCCGTCATACCCAAAGACGACTCTGACCGGAGCGAGCTGTTCATGAGCTAATGTTCTCAAGAGCTCACCAGTCTCTGAGGTAAGATCGTCGAGCTCGCCACTCTCGGGAGACCGGCCCAAAAGTCGGGCGAACGCGCTGTTCGACGGACCGAGATGAACCTGCCTGTTCTCGGAGAGCCGTTCCTTTTGCTGGAGCGAGATGGTTCGCATCTTGTTGATGCTGTCGACAAGTTCATTCCCGTAGAGGTTTTTCTTGACCTCAAACACCGCCAGGACGTCAGCGATCGGCCATTCCCACGTATCCGTTTTTGGGAGCTGACGACCACGGTCCCCTTTGACGAGCATTGCGTCGGTTTGATGACTGTGTTTTCCGTCAACACCGATGACAAAACCGTCGACAAGGCGAAGATTGAGCTCCTTTGGAATCGCCCGTTGAACAAGCTCACG
Organism: Sagittula sp. P11; assembly: GCF_002814095.1. Classification (NCBI taxonomy): domain Bacteria; kingdom Pseudomonadati; phylum Pseudomonadota; class Alphaproteobacteria; order Rhodobacterales; family Roseobacteraceae; genus Sagittula; species Sagittula sp. P11. The sequence continues at coordinate 11,393 of NZ_CP021915.1, read as the reverse complement.
GGTGAGGCCCTCATACATATCACCAATCGTTGGCGCGTGTTGCACCGATTCCGCGGCGAGAAGTTCTGCTTCCTTTGCTTGGAGCTGCTCAAGAAATTCTGCAAATGATGTGATCATAACGCGCTCACCGCCCAAACAACGGCTACATGAAGAACCGGAACTGGTAAGGTGCCTTTCCAAGGCCGGGCATTCGTTTGACGACCCGTGCAAGCACCTTGGCGTAACTCATCGTCACCGGGAGCTGGTCGTAGAGGCCGTCATTGTTCCAGTTCATTTTGGACAGCGCCAAAGCAGACCGTGCGGTGTCATCCCACGGCCCGTGGCCAGCATGACGCACAAGCCTGATCGGTCTTGGTGTGCTTCTTGAACCTTGAAAGTAAGAGCCAGAGTTATTGATGCCGGCGACATTGCCATGCATCCACAAGAGGCACTCGCGTGGTCCAAGACCCAAAAGTGAACCACGATCGACCGGATATCCTGCAGGCGCTCCCTTTCGATTAGCGCCTCTTGGCGGGTCAATCTTCGCACCCCGCCACGGAACGTCTTCAACGATTTGAACCAGATCGACGGCTTCACACAGGTGCAGTGCTTCCATACAACCGTCGATCTCTTCGAACTTAAACTCCGTCGATTTGTGGACGATAACACGCCGAGGTGTTCGTCCTGCGTGTCTGCGCCGATAGAGGTCAAGAGAGCGTGTCATGACCCGGAACATTTCGTTGCGAGACAAGAACGGATTATCGCGCTGCACATCAACCTCGTTAGCGTCATAGGCTACGAACTCTAACCCCGCACCATCGCCGTCGAAAACTTGACTGCAGCATGTCACAAAGCGAGGTTTATCAGATTCGACGGGCCGTACTGCATAGGAAATCCCGATGTAAGCCGTATCTGGATCTGAATCAGCCAGCTTCCAAGGAACGCCACCTGCCTTTGCATAGAGTGCTAAGCCAATACGCCACATGACACTTGCTTTGTGGGGGTACGCCAGCGCTCTGTCCTCTCTAACAAGCTGGATTGGAAGCCGTCGCGCTGCGCTTGCCGCCTTGAGGTGGTCGTGCAGATCAAAGTCCTCATCAGTGTTGCCGAAGAAACCGGCCGACCACGATTGCGGAACATAGATGAAGATAACATCGAAGCGCTCACGCATTGCGTCGAGTGCTTGCAGCGCCCGTGTGAGACGCGACGAGAGGACAATATGCGGTGTGCCGGAGTCAGTCATTTCGTGCTCCAATCGCTCATCCAATTGGATATGGCACCCTTTTTCAGCTGCTCGCATATTGAGGTTGAACACGCTTCGAAATCCCGGCCAAGGCGGAAGATAATCTCGCCGTTCAGTAGGATCGAACTTGCTGTTAAGTGCCTTCATGAAGTCATAGAGACGCTGGCTTTCTCCCGATGGGGAGATTGTCGCCACGCGGATTGGGTCTGGGACAAGGCCAGCCGAATACGGGCCGTATCGCAACAGTCCTCTCAAGGGGTGTGTATCGACGTCTCCAGCATGATCGGGATGAAACGACAGGCTGGGTTCAGGGAACCAAAGATGCGGCGAAACTTGGCTTGTCATAGGCGCGACCGGTTTGAGAAAGCGGTGGTTGTTCCGAGTGTGAAAGAGGCGTTAACTCCGGTCCTCACGTTGAGGGCACGAAGCTCTCGACCCTCGGCCGAGAGCAAATCACCCCAAAAAGAAACAAGTTCATTGAGCGGTCTGTTGTATCGTCTCACGCTTCGTTCACGTGAGAAATCCGTCGCGGCAGCGCGATTTTCTTCGGTCACACCTTCCAAGAGTGTTCGCGGTTCAAAGACGAGCCATAACTTGTCGTCAGCCCATTCGAGCCTTACGATAACGCCCTCCTGCCAAGTCAAATCAGCTTGTGCTGGCACGCTACCTGAAAGGCTGCCGACGACACGCTTCAGAGGGGCCCATCTTTCGTCTGTAACATCTGCTGGCTTTAGAGAATCGACGCTGCGGTGATGTTTTATTGTGAGACCATGTTCTCTCGCCAAAGCCCGCGAGATAGCTTGCTTGAGCAAGCCTCGTTCCTGACTGTCGTAGCGGAGGCGGCGTGTTTCGATTTCATGGAGATCGAACTCTGTAATACTGACGTTTGCGAGGGCGGCGCGGACATCGCTGTCAGAACCGAACGCGAGAACACCCTTTGCAGATCGTGTTGCAAGGACATCAACTCCCGCGGCACTTACTGCTTCCGCTACCTCTTTATACCCGCCGATATTGCATTCTACACGCCGACAGATTGTCGGTAGAGATTTCACCTCCAACGCATTAAGCCGAATAACCGGATAGCCCCGTTTGCCTGAAATGCGGGGCGGCGCTGAAACTACAGAACGTTCTGAGGCGAACTCGTCCAACTGTGTTGTGTCTAGATCTGGAATGAGGCGCACGAGGTCACGCAGAGACTCATCAAAGTTCTCAACCCGGACAAGTCCGCCATCGACGCCCTTTTCTGAAGCAGCTGATAGAAATGAAGATACTCTGTCGAGCGGATCGCCTTCGCCGCGATGCAGCCAGAAAATTCCGCTGGGAAAGGGTGAGGCATGTTCCAGCGCTTCCTCAAGAGTGTTCATGATCGACTCATCACGTCCGCTGTACCCCGCGATTACCAAGCCGGAACGGGTGCAAGTGCCGACGAGAAGATCGCGAAGTGTCGCGTCTTGTTGGCGAAGCTCGTCTCCAGTGTTCTTGAGGCGACGTGACCGGAAATCGCCGTGCAGTTTTATTTCTGCGGGCCAGCGCTCACCGTTGATTGTCTCGCGACCGATGCCAGGCGCATCGAGTGCCACGGTCGTTAGATTGCCAGTGCCACCAAATACCTTTGCGCAACCATCCGCGACAAGGGGGTCGAAGTTGGTCGTCCAGACAAGCTTGGTATGCCCAGCTTTCATGAGGGTCGCCAGAGCAACGTGTCCGAAAGATGGTTTGGCCCCAGAAATCTTCGCATCTATGTAAGTTCGCCGGTCTGCTTCGCTTGGATATACTGCCTCAAAAAGGACGGCATATTCCTCTGGCGAGTCTGGGTCCGGAAACGCCTCCTGACCAGCTATGAAATCCTGAATCTGCCGTCGGACCGCTGGGTTCGAGAGGTCTGCTACCGTGTTTAAGGCGACGCGCCGCTGACTGACATATAATTGCTGTTTGAATTCCCAGATCATGTCCCATGCGGTTGGGATCCCCGCTGACGCCGACGTGCCGGCACCCAAGAGCCACATGAGCTTTCCTGATCGCATCGAAAATCGGCGGGCGAAGTCATCGGCCTCTACAACGGGATACGCGCTATTGGTCACTACTTCATCCATACTCTCTGCCATTCGCGAAACTCGGATGGTCGCACCTGGAACCGCGCGAAGTTCCCCTCGTGAAGACCGAGAAGCTCATCTTCAACCACAGTCGCGAAGATTTCTCGATCCTCTGCTGCGATACCTCTGCAGACAACTTTTCGATCTGGCGTGCAGCTTCACTGCGTCCAAGCTTCGAGCGAATAATTTGAGCCACAGCGTCGCGGATTTGCGTGCGATACTTCAATCGAAACGGATCCGGTTCCCCAGAGACTGCCTGACGGCAGCGTATTGGGCTGCGGAGCGTTCATAGGCCCAAAGAAAGACGTCCCTGAGAAGAGCCGTGTCGTTGAGTTCGTAGACCCCTAGAACAGCGTCCGTGTAGGCGCGTTGTGGCACGTCAGTGAATGCGAGTGGAGAGAGATTGCGTCGAATGAGGGGGATATTGGCGGCGAGACGCGAGACGCGTTTGTTCACGTCATCAAACGGTTGAAGATAGGGAATATGCACCATAACAAAGAAGGCTTGCTCAAACGGGTCTTCGATCTTCGAGGCCTTGGCAAGGAGCTGGTTGAAACACTCTTCAATCCTTTGGGGTAGCTCAAGTGGATGAAACGCGGACCTTTCTATGCCAACTGCGATATAGCGCAGGCGCCCCGAAGCGACTGGATCGGCCAAGAGGTTGTTTGAGAGAAGCGCGTGCAAGTTGAGAAGCGTGTAAGTGTTGAAGTCGACTTCCTCGACTGAGCCCACCAGAAACTCGATGGCGTCTTTGTGGTTAAGGATCATCTGAGCCTCAACATGCTCTCGTCCAGTGGCCTCCTCACCAAATTCGATCAGTCGCTTCGTATCGAGGAGCGAGTAGGTGTTGCCTTCCAAGCGGCTGGAGTTCCAGGCAAGATCAATCAGTAGACGATTGAGAATGAGTTTTGCGTAAGTACCGGCGGGCTGCGTGGACGTTTGTGGCTTGCCGATCCGTTCCAACCGTTCGCGATCCTCGTCTCCAAGATAGAAGGATGTGTTTGGCTGATATTGGTTCAGGAACTCTTGATTGTAACCGACTGGCTTGCGTGCCGCGACAGGCTTTTGGACGTAGTCCCGAATGCGCTTTCCCTCTTCCGACAAGGGAATGAGATCTCTATAGTCGAGTGCCTCGCCATCCAGTTCGGTCCTGGCCAGACTATTCTTAGTTGCCAGACGATATCGCGCCCACCTACCGCTGCCCTCCATATGTAGCTGTCCCTTGGCGACAAGCTGCTTCAGCCGGTATTGCAGGGTTCGGCGAGGGATGTCCTCCGTCAGTCTCTCAGCAATGCCAGGTGCAGCGATGCCGTCCGGATGACCGGCGACGACGTCGAGCAGCTCATTGAGGGCATCGTTCGGGACTTTGTTGGCCATCGTCGTCTTTCTTGCGCGCATGCTATAGACGCAACTATGCTGGTTACGCGCAATTTTCAAGTATAGGCGCAAGAATCGCTTGTAGGCGCAACCATTGTTGCGCGTAGCAGCATGCACAACGAAGGCGGAAAACCGCGAGTTCGCCCAGAAAGGCCGCAATGGCAGACGATGACGACAGACTGATACAGGAGGTGCTCGCAGAACTTGGCAGGGACGCCAATCCAAGTCATATCGCTGAGCAAGTCCGCCGCCTGGATCGCGGGCTACCAGCAGAGGACGGTTCATTGCCGTTTGCAGTTGGCTTGGCGAGACACGCCTGATCCACAAACTTGACCAGCACCAAGCGCCGAGTAAATCGCGTGAAGACTATCAGGTCCCGATCTCCTCGCGATGTACGAAAATTCAGGGCCAGTGCTTATCGAGGTCAAATCGAAGAAGACCCCGACGCTTTCATTCAAACCCGACTACCTTGGACGATTGCAAGCCTATGCGGACGTCTTGCAGATGCCACTGCTCATAGCTTGGAAATATCACGGCATCTGGACGCTCTTCGAGGCGCGGCACCTCACCAAGGCGAAAAAGAACTTCAATATCCGGTATGAAGCAGCGATCAAAGAAAGCCTGCTCGGCATTCTCGCGGGGATGTCGCCTATAAGATAGCGCCTGGAGCAGGTGTTCATCTACGCTTCAAAAAGGAGAAACTCCTCGCATCAGAAGAGACGGAGGATGGCCTAAACGAACAATGGCAGATGCGTGTCGATAAGGTCGGCTTCACTTCTGCAGGCGGGACACCTGCAGATGCACTGGGTAACGATGTCACAACTCTTTTTACCACATGGGATTTGTCGGAGCATCAGGTTCATTCCGAGACCCACACCGAGATGCAGTTCGTCGCCGGAGAAGATGACGGCATGATGTTTGGCCATATGGCCCTGGTTCATCTGCTGAATTGGCCGCTTCAGGACGGCGAGCAGATCAATTGGAGGCATGCGATCAGGCGTGAATCTGTCGTCAGCAACATGACCAACTTTACTCAAGCCCTGCAACGTGCGCTTGAGCAGAAAGTGGTTCGCATCATTATCAACCAGCAACCCCTTAGCTGGCCGGAGTTTGTGCCTCGATGAACAGCGCAAACGAAGGCCCACACACGCTGAAGCTTCTGCCGCGGTCGCTCTTCGATCTCTACGCCCTTGCTTTGCCACGCGGTCATGGTTTCGGCATGCGGCCTCCCATTGGAGCGTGGCAAAGCGAAGATGGCATTGCCTACGGTGTCATCACCCAGCATGTGCAAACACCGGATTTTGGTGTCCTTGTCATGCGGCGACGGGTTGACGGCGTGTGGGTGGAGGTTGAGGCAGAGACCGGCATCGCATCACAGAACGCGGCCCTCGAAGAGTTGGAGCGACTACTTGGCTGCAATCAGCAAAAGGAAGCACTCCCAGCCAACACCGCCCCTCGGCCGGCATTGCACGACATAGGCAATCGTCAGCCGAGCAAGGTGTTTAGCGCACTGAGTACACCATCCCATCACGTGGCGGCTTGGACACTCAATCAGCTGTACCTAGCGATGCCAAATCCGGACAAAAACTGGGCTGGAGATTGCCAGACAGGCAACTTCCACACGCGCCTCTGGGAGGCGCAGCTATTGGCGAGTTTTCGCGAACAGGGTTTGCTCGTGGAACAGCCGCATCCTTCCCCTGATTTTCGGATCGAAAACCGCAAAGGCGGACCGGCGTGGGTGGAAGCCGTGACGGCCAATCCACCCGTCCCGTATGACCACGTGAACGCTGCACCGAGTGTCCAACCAGAAGCCCGTGAGGAGCTTTTCTTCGGTACAGCCGCGGTACGATTTGCCAAGACTTTGGGAAGCAAACTGCAGAAGGGCTATCATCGCCTTGCGCATGTCAAAGACATGCCTTTTGCGATTGCCCTCGCTGATTTTCACGCTCCCGCGTCGATGATCTGGAGTCGCGAAGCACTCGTGGGCTATCTTTACGGCCTAGGCGCAGAGCCAAAAGACATTGATGGTCAGCGAGTGGCTGTGCCGACTGAAAGAACCGAACTTCTGGGTGAGAACCCGTTTCCGGCCGGCCTGTTCACCGATGAAAGGCACGCTGAGTTGTCGGCTGTGATCTTCTCGAATGCGTGCTCTATCTCAAAACTGAGCCGGGTTCCGATCTCGGCGGGAGCGGACACCAAGGGCTTTCGCTACTTTCGGATCGGAAATTTTCTTGATCGAACACCGGGCGCGTTGAAAGGGATACCGTTTTGCCTCGATGTCACGAGCGATGAGTATCGATCGCTCTGGCCACAAGGTTATGAACCCTGGTGCGCGGAACTCGAGGTATTTCACAATCCACATGCTCGGCACCCACTTCCGGAGGCTCTGATCCCCGAAGCAACACATTGGGTAGAAGAAAACGGGGAAGTGGTGTGTCGTGCATTCTATGAGACATCAATTCTCTGGTCACAGACACGCATTCTGAACGAGGATGATCGCATCCCCACACTGGAAGACTTCTTGCCAGATCCAGACAGTCGTAGGTAATCGCGAACCCGTCAGGCGCTTTGCCCATCCTCGGTCAACTTGAGACGCTGGAACGCACCTTCCGGGAACAAGACATCGAAGACAGAACCAGCCAACAATTCGTAAGCGCCACGCTGATCCCCTCCTGCCGCGTTGAAGCTGGCTGTGCGAGTCCTGCTGTCGAGGTGAGACAGGATAGGACGGCAAAATGGACGTCTCTTTGGACGGCTCGACGGGTGGCTACGCGGGCAGGATCGAGGTTCTCGAGGGCCGGTCAGGCCGACGGTTTCGAAGCGAGGCGGAGCGGGCGCGGATCGCGGCGGAAAGCATGATGCCCGGAGCGAAGGTCGCCGACGTCGCGCGGCGGCACACGGTGACCCGCTGGCAGGTCTACGATTGGCGCAAGAAGCTGATGGCCGGCGCGCTGGCTTTGCCCGCCGAGACGGCTGACGCCCCGATGTTCGCGGCGCTTGTCGTTGAAGCGAAGCCGGCGGGTCCGACACCCAGCCCGAAGCGGAGCGGCGGCGCGGTCAGGTCCGGCAGGATCGAGATGGTGGTCGATGGCGTGACCCTGCGGTTGGCGTCGGACATCGACGAAGCGCACTTGACCCGGTTGATCCGCGCGATCCGGGCGGCCTCGCGATGATCTCGCCGACCGGCGGGTTGCGCGTCTACGTGGCCACGCGCCCGACGGATTTCCGGAAGGGCATAGACGGCCTGGCCCTGCTGGTTCAGGAAACGATGGGCCTCGATCCGTTCAGCGCGGCGGCCTTTGTGTTCCGCGCCAAGCGGGCCGACCGCATCAAGGTCCTGGTCTGGGACCAGACCGGCATCGTCCTGGTTCACAAGCGCCTGGAGGGCGCGAAGTTTGTCTGGCCCAAGGCGCGGGACGGCGTGATGAAGATGTCGCCCGCCCAATTCTCGGCACTGTTCGAGGGGCTCGACTGGCGGCTTGTGCGGCCCGAACGCGTGCGGCGGCCGGAACTGGCGGGATAGCTGCGGCTGAGTGACTCAGTATCGTTTTGTCGGTGGTGGCGACTTCACCCATGTGCTTGGTCCGGGTCATGACGAACACCGCCCTGGCCGAAGAAAACGCACGCCTGAAGGCTCGCCTCGCCGAGACCGAGGCGGCGCTGGCGGATGCGGTCGAGGCCCAGAAACGGCTGGAGAGCATCGTCAGCGAATTGCGACGGGAAAAGTTCGGGCGGAAATCCGAAAAGCTTGATCAGGAACAGTTCAACCTGCCGCTCGAGGATGTGGAACTCGCGCAGGGCGTGCTGGAAGCGGCGCAGGAGAAAGCGCGGCGCGCCCTGAAGGGACAAGGCCGTGTCGAAAGCGGCACGCCGCACCGGAACCGCGGGCACCTCCCGAAGCATCTGCCCCGTGTCGAACGGATCATCGAGCCGCAGAGCACGTTGTGCCCCTGCGGGTGCGGCGAGATGGCCAGGATCGGCGAGGATGTCTCCGAGCGGCTGGATGTGGTGCCGGCCCAGCTTCGCGTGCTGGTGACCCGCCGTCCGAAATACGCCTGCCGGCGCTGTTCCGGCGCGGTGGTTCAGGCGCATGCGCCGGAACATGTGGTGCCCGGCGGTCTGCCGACCGAGGCTTTGATCGCGCAGGTCATGGTGGCCAAGTTCGGCGACCACCTTCCGTTCTATCGCCAAGCAGAAATCTACACCCGGCAGGGGATCACATTGGACCGGGCGACGCTCGGCAACTGGGTGGGGCGTGCCTGTTTCCACTTGCGTCCGATCGCCGATCACCTGAAGGAGCGGCTGAAAGGCGCGGATCGGGTGTTCATGGACGAAACCCGTGCGCCGGTGCTCGATCCCGGACGGCGAAAGACCAAGACTGGCTACTTCTGGGCCATTGTGGCCGATGACCGGGGCTATGGCGGCGTCGGTCCGCCGGTCGTGATGTTCCATTACGCGCCCGGCCGCGGCGCAGTGCATGCGCTCCGCTTCCTCGAAGACTATCGCGGGCACTTCGTGCAATGCGACGGCTATGAAGCCTATGACAAGCTCACCAGGGTGGACCGGCCCGAGGGTCCATGGACGCTTGTCCATTGCTGGACCCACGCTCGTCGGCGCTTCGTCAAACGGCTGGAAAAGGACGGCTCGCCGATTGCCGAGGAGGCCCTACGCCAGATCGCCGAGCTCTATGCCGTCGAGAAATCCGTGCGCGGCCAAGCCCCCGACGCCCGGCTTGCCGCCCGGCGCGCGTTGTCCGTACCGATCATCGGGGCCTTCCGCCCCTGGCTCGAGGCACAGCTGTCGCGCATTCCGCGATCATCGAAGCTGGCCGAGGACATCCGCTATACGCTGGCGCGCTGGCCAGGCCTGACGCGGTTCCTGGAAGACGGTCGCTTGGAATTGGACACCAACCCGGTCGAGAACCAGATCAGGAAGATCGCTCTGACAAGAAAAAACGCCCTCTTCGCCGGGCACGAGGTCGGCGCGGAGAACTGGGCACTGCTCGCCAGCCTGATTGCCAATTGCAAGATGTGTGGCGCCGATCCGGTCAACTATCTGACCGCCACTTTGCGCGCATTGCTCGACGGACACCCCAAGAGCCGCATCGACGACCTTATGCCTTGGAACTTCCGAACCGCGTCAAGCCGCGCCGCGTAGGGGAGCGCCGAGGCGCTTACAACAATTCGTTACCAGGGTCTCCATGCGCGTCCTCCAAGTTTCGCTCGATTTTCTTGGCGACCGAAGGCACCGCGAGCAGGTCAGGCCGCCAGCTTTCTGACAACGATCTCAACGCACGGGACCAACTTCGCCGTTCCTTCGGCTCCAACAGGAGCGAATTTACCAGATGGGGCAGGTTGGACATCTCTATCTTCGTTTGAACTGTGAGCTCATTTCGGCGCACCGTGGCAAGGACGCCAAGTGCACGGACGGTATCGTAGGGATCGCCGAGCGCACTCCAAGACACCCCGCCAACGATAGATGCAATGCCATCCCAGGATACGCCCGCCTGATCCTGATTGCAGTCTGTGAGTGCAGAGTAGAACTCTCTTCGCAAATGCGAAACTGCAGTATCGCGCTGCACCAGTTTCTCCAGATAGCCATCAAAACGGTCTCCTTTTGATCTTGGCCGGTCGCCTGGTCGGCCCCAATCGATTTCTTTTGGTGTTACGATCCTTTCTCGCCATTGAGGCCTCAATCCTTCGCGCAGCGGGCCCGGTAACAGTCTCATCAAGCGCAAGCGCGGCGCATTGGCTGCCCGAGCTTCGTCAAGAACCTCGTCATCTACCGCAAAGATCTGACCATCGTTACGAAGATAAATGTCTTTGAAGGCACGACGGTCGAGCTGGGACCGATCTCCTGAGATGACCCAGCAAAGGCGAATATCGTTCGTATGCCTCCGGTGGAGGCCGTCTGACGGGGTTTCAGCGTCGGTGCTAAGTCCGACCTTATGGCCGACCATAAGTTCAGACCCGAGATTGAAGTCCTCTCTGCCGCGGATGCGCCGCGCCGTCGTCACTGGAGCGATGGCGACAAGATCGCGATCGTGAAGGAGAGCTTCCTGGGGCATCGCCAGGTGACAGCCACGGCGCGGCGGCATGGCGTATCTCGCTCTCTGCTGACGATATGGCGGCGCCAGTATCGCGCTGGCGAACTTGGCGCCGAGACACCGCCTTCCTTCATCCCGCTGGCTGTTTCGCCGCCCATGGCACCTCCGACCGTGCCCGCGACCGCACGGGAGGCGCCACGCAGCACGCCTGATGTCCAGCTCGAGATCGTGCTGAGGAACGGGCGACGGCTTCTCGTCCCTTCGTCGGTGGAGCCAGAGGTTTTGGCGCGGCTGCTGCCGGCCCTGGAAAGCCGATGATCGCCTTCCCGGCGGGGGTGCGCGTATGGATTGCCGGTGGGGTCACCGACATGCGGCGAGGGATGAACACCTTGGCGCTGACAGTGCAGCAGGGTTTGGGACGTGATCCGCATGCGGGCGAGATTTTCTGCTTCCGCGGGCGCAAGGGCGACCTGGTAAAGTTGCTTTGGTACGACGGTGTCGGCATGTCGCTTTATACCAAGCGGTTGGAGGCCGGGAAGTTCATCTGGCCGACCAGCGGAAGTGGTGAAGCGGTGCAGATATCCGCAGCCCAGCTCGGCTATCTCTTGGAGGGGATCGACTGGCGCAATCCGCGCTGGACGCAACGCCCTGCAAA